>CAYNDM010000018.1:11048-13435 GCA_964395265.1 uncultured Bacteriovoracaceae bacterium | reverse complement strand
GTCTTGACCGGTCCCGTATCCCTGCTTTCTACGGCGACTTTCTGATCCTCAAGAGTTGATCGCCTTCGGGAGGGCATGATCCGCGGCTATCGCAGTTGCTAGTCGTGATGTAAAGCCCTCCATCCGGTCCTGCGATGACTTCGCGGATTCGCCCGACTTCGTCCTCGAGATAGACTTCGTGGCCAGTCACGCGGAGTGAACCGTCGGTCGCGATCATCACTCTTTGGAGGTGAGTAGAGCGCAGGCTGCCGATCAAGAGACTGCCTTGCCACTCTGGGATGTCATCACCTTGATAAAAGGCCGCGCCCCCCGGGGGTAGCGCTTCCTCCCAGACAATCGAAGGAGTCACGAAGCCCTGCTGGCGATCGCATCTCCAGGTGGCGGGCCATCCCAGGTTCTCGCCTGGGCGAGCAATGCTGACTTCGTCGTGGCCGGACCTGCCAAGCTCGCCGGTCGGGCCATGGTCTGCGACCAGAAGAGTGCCATTCCCGAGCCAGTCGAAACCTTGGGTATTGCGGACTCCTAGAATGAAGACGAAGCTATCGCCAAAGGGATTGTCATCGGGGACTTCGCCGTCAGGGGTCATGCGCAGGATTTTTCCGGCAGGACTGGATGGATCCTGAGCCAGTTCGGGTTGTCGTGCGTCTCCCGTTCCCACATAGAGATTCCCGTCAGGCCCGAATTTGATCCGACCACCGTTATGAAAAGTTCCCGCGGGGATATCGTCCAGAATCACGCGATCGGAGACCGCGCTCAGCCCATCATCGGCAAGTCTGAAGCGCTCCACGCGATTGACGTCACGACCTTCCTTCGGTGTCGTGAAATAGAGATAGAAAAGCCGATTTTCCGCGAAATCGGGGTGGAGAGCCAGCCCCAGTAAACCCCCTTCGCCAGATTCCGCGACGGAGACGGAGAGGACGGGATTTTCCACCAGGGATCCGTCCCGGATCAACCGGACCTGGCCCGGGCGCTCCGAGATGAGGATGTCCCCATCCGGGAGAAACCCAACGCCCCATGGGACCCGAAGCCCTTGCACCACTGGCTCCGCGAGAACGCTCACGGTTCCTCTTTCTCCGAATCCTTCCTCGACCAACCGACAATCGTCGGCGCGACCGGGAAGCCCATCTTCAAGGTCAGACCCTGAATCCGAGCAGGAGCTCAAAGCCGTCAACAGGCTTAGGGTCAATGACGAAACCAGGACAGCGCGTTTTTGGATCATCGGTCTTTCCTCATTCATGGGCTGATCGTGACCGGGACTTCCGCGAAGTTATTGGATCTGTCGGTTTCCTCGAACTCACCCAGCGGATTCACGGTCAATCGAAGTTTGTAGTCTCCTGGAGCCACGTCGGTCACGTCCAGCCATTGGCAGTCCAGTCCACGGTCGTAGATGTCGGACCAACCCGAAGTGATTCCCTGCGATTCGCATCCGTAGCCGCCAGGACTTTCGCCAGCGACCTGCACGGTATCCATCAGGCAGAAGCCTTGCTTGCGCCCGACTGCCACCACCTGCCCGGAAGGATTGACCAGCTCGTAGGTCATGATCCCGTTGCGGTGGTAGTGTTCGTGACAGGAGCTGAACTCGAATTCGGGGGATTCGCCGGGATTTCCCAGCCGGAGGTCGCTTCCCCCCAGGTTCATGATCTCCGAGTCGAAGCGAAGAAGCTTGCGTTTTCCGGGCCCGCCCAGGCAGCCTTCCTGGACGGCGCAGCTCGATGGATCGAACTCCGTCTCGTCGAATTCGATGGATCGGGCCAGCGTGTCTTGATTCACCTGTAGGTCCACTCCTTCGATGTCCGAGATTCTGGGGCCAGGAGTGTCGAAAAGCAGGTTGATCGGTAGATGGATCGAGCCATCGTCCTGCGTGCTGGCCATCTGCTGAACCTGCTGCGCGGAGTAGCGCGCTCGGGCCAGGATCGGACGTTCTGGAGAGGTGCATCCGTTCACGCAATTCTCGTCGCCGCAGATCAGCTCGCAGTTCTCGCGAGACGAAGGAATCGATGCGGTGACCCGCAAACTGGCGATCTCCTGGATCGTGAAGCGTTCGATCGGACACTGTTCGTGCGAAATGGGCACAAGTTCGTGCGGCAGGTACAAAACCTGAAACGCACCTCCTTCGACAGTGACGATGCGCCTGGCTGTGGCATGTTTCGCGCTGCCGTGGACGTGGCAGCCGCTTTCGCCGTTATCGTGGCCGTGCTCCGCGTCTCCGCTTTCGCCTTCGAGCACGAAGGCGACGTGATAGGTCATTTCCTGATCAGGAAGAGGCTCGCCATTGGGAAGCATCGCCTGCCCAGCGAACCGGATTCGGTCGGAGCTCGTGTCGTTTTCGGAGCCGCAGGAAATCGCCAGGAGAATGATGCTGCAAGCCGCGAGGGCGCTGCGCGCGA
>CAYNDM010000018.1:0-11038 GCA_964395265.1 uncultured Bacteriovoracaceae bacterium | reverse complement strand
GCCTCCAAGAATCGGGCCGTACTTTTGAATGAGCGCGGCGTGCGATCCGGGCTAGGTTCCGGATGACGGAGCGTCAGGCAGCCTCGGCCCGCTTGAGCAGGTCTCCCAGGCTCTGCGCGCCGAACTCCAGCATGCGAAAGAGGAGCTGGAAGTGGTACATGCGCAGATCGTCGGTCATGTATTTATGGACATGGTACTCGAGCGCGGTCTTTCCTTCCGGGCCCGGCATCGGGGTGAAATGACCGTAAGGCACGCTGAAGTTCAGGCTCTGTACCATAGGAATGACGTCTTCCATTTTCTCGAAGAGCGCGACCGGGACGGACGCGGTCAAGATCGGCTCGCCTTCGGGGATCTGAAGCAGGATCGAAGCCGAGAAGTGAGGACACCAGACACGTGCGATCTGATCGGACAGAACTTCCACTTTCCAGCAAAGATCGACCGTGACGAAATGGAGCAGTCCCGAAAAAACCTCTTGTGGATCCCCGCTGAAAAGATCCTGCACCGAAAGGACTTGGTGCGAGTTCTCGCCCTGTTCCTTCTTTCGATTGGCCAAGTAGTGGCTGAAGCTGAATTTCCCGCTTTCGCTCGCGGCGCTGACTCTATGCCAAAGAAGCTGGTATAGGTCGCAGAGATTGAAGACGTCGTTGACGGTGTTGGCGAGCTCGTCCATGGTCTTTCCCTTGGCGCCCGCGTATCCCGCTCGAAGAAGGAGAGTTGGCTGGGTACTGCTGCAAAGGATCGTCGCTCCGCGCAGAGTCATGTTCTCGTAGTTGGCCAGCAGATGCAGCTCGGTTGGGTCGCACTCGCTCAGCGCCGGATGGGCGAGATTCAGGAGGGTTTGGACGAAAACGAATCGTTCTTCGAAAGGACTGACGATGATCTTTCCCGTCGGAAGGTTCTGGATCTTGAAGTCGATATCCTCAGGCGTTCTGGAGTCGAATTTGAATTCCACTCCCTCGACCGAGGAGCGAAGCTTGTTTGCGAGTCGACTGGCGGTTTCAGCTGCGTTCATCGAAATTGAGTCCCCTTCTTCTGCTTCTCGGTCGTCTGCCGGACCCAATTGAGAGACATCAGAATGAAAGATAGCATCCGTTCCCTGCGCAGTAAGCTGTGTCAATGCGGAACCCCTGCTTTGGTCGCGAACGAGGTATGCCCTGGATGACACATGGGCTGATATCGAGCCTGGTGTCGCCTTCGCAGGTACGCGACGGGAACCGCTCTAGAAAACGATCTTCGATTCGACCGCGCTCAGTGCCTCGCGAAGGGAGCCTTCGATCCGCTCGTGATTCCATCTCCCGCTAGGCACCTTGTACTCGGAAGGGCTGAGCGCCTGATCCAGCTCCTTCTTGGTCTTCTTGACATCGAAAGCCGCGGGAGTGGAGTCGAGGCTCTTGACCTGAAACCCGTATCGGAGTTGCAGGTCCTCGCCTTCGAGTCTTGCCGAAAGTATCAGTTGCTCCACGCTCGCGAAGGCGCGGGAGTCGGGCGGTGCCAGCTTGAACTCGACCCAGCCTTTTCCCGATTTTTGGGCTTTGAGGACGAACCGGAACTGGATCGTCAGCGCGCGGATGACCTCCTGAATGACGGGGGCAGGGAGTATGATCAACTGGAGCTGACCCAGCTTTTCGGGGGCGTCTTCCTTTCCATAAAGAAGAAAAGGGCTGTTTGAGCTATCGGTGATGGGGAAATTCAAATCCGTCGTGAAACTCCACGAAAGCTTTCGCTCTTCCTGGGGTGCGAGCTCCCCCGATTCCCCGAAAGAGGCGCTTTTCAGGATCTTGAGCGCTCCGGGCGCGCGTTGGCGCACTTTTTTGAGGTTTCCGTACGCCAGGTGGAGCTGCAGGGAGGCGGTGTAAACGGGATCGGTCCCCTGATTTTTGATTCCGAGGGTGCCGGCGAGCGTCTCGCCTTGGGTCCAGGACTCGCCTTCGACTGCTAAATGGAACTCCAACGGCTTCTGAAACGATGTACCTTTCAAGGTAGGCCCCTTTCCTTTGGTGAAAATGAGACTCGCTAAGGTACCGCTTCATCGGCCAAGGTGAAAGGATGTTGCCCGGAGCGAAAGAATTCTTAACCAAAAAGCTCATGATTGGGTTTGGACTATTGAATTAACGCGATGTATAAATGGTCAACGATTTTTAGGTTGATTTGAAATTTTTGGACTGTTTGAGGAAGTGCCATGGCAACCGCCCGACAATTCGCCGTCCCCGCCGAAAATAATTCTGCGAGATCTCGGTTCGAGCGGACTTGGAAAAAAGTGAATGAACTTAAGAGCTTATCTGACTGCGTAAGTCCGGCAAGCTGGGCTCTGATCGTTATTGCCTTCGCTAGTGAGCTCTTTATTCTGCTTGAGCCGTCAATTTGGGAGTTCCTGGTCCTGGTCGCGGTGGATTCAATCGCCTATGGTCTCGTGGCGACCGCCGACAGAAAGATCTTTCCGCGACTCTACCCGGACTCCAAATTTTTCCTCGATGGGGGACGGGCTGAGGATTTCGCGCGTCTCAGCCCCGAGGAGCGATTCGTGGCGATCAAGGCGTTTATGACTCTTCCTGCTCGACGTGCGATTGGGGCCTTCATCGTCAGCTTGATCAAGTCGGTGCCGGCGATTCTGATTTTCGTCTATTACTGGCGGCACCCCGACCGGAGTAATTGGGCTCAACTCGCGCTAACTCTAGGTATTTGCAGCGTAAATTTTGCCTATTTTTCCACCTGCGTGCTCATCGAGACCCATATCTTCGTGTCCCAAAGGGTGCAGGACCTTCACGAACGGTTCGATCTGAGCGAGATTTTCGCCCGGATTGAGACACCGTTCAGCCGTCGGGACTTCGATTTACAGGAGGTGGTGGGGCATTTCTCGATCACCATGTTCATCCTCGTGCTGCAGGCGATCGTGGTATCGAACGGCGCCGGGATATCCCCGTGGACCCTGGCTTCGCATGTGATCGCGGTCGGTATCCTCGGGGGGATGCTCCTGATGCGCATCTTCGCATTGAATCGGAAGTTCCTTTTCGGGGCGTTGGAGCGCCTTTTCCGTGCGATGGAAGGCCTGGACTATCATAAAGCCGCGTCGGGCGTCTCGCTCCACAGCTCACCGATTCTCGCGCGTTTCGAGAAAAGCTACAATCTGCTCACCTCCCGCCTGAGGAACAGCGAGCAGGCGCTCGCCGCTTCGTTCGTGGAGGAGATCGAGAAGAGCCGGTTCAGGGCTATCGGGGAGATGTCCTCGCTGATCGCGCATGATTTGAGCGGGCCCCTTCATTCGGCCCACTTCTGCGTCACCGAGCTTAGTGAGCTCGAGAACTCCGAGCGACGCGAGATCTATCTGCAGAGAGCCAGGTCGAACCTGGATCGCGCGATCGAGCTGATCACTTCCTTGAAGGCTAGAGTGAGGAATCCAAGCGGCAGCCTGTCTGGCACCGTGGAGTTCGCCAACGCACACAACCGCGTTCTCAAGCTTCTCGAGCTTCAGCACCTTCCGGGGGACTTCAAAAGGGTGCGTTTCGAACTCGATCCGCGAGCGGCGTCGGCGCAGGTCGGAATGTCTTCTTCGGACCTGATCCACGTGCTGGATAACCTTTATCGCAATAGTCTCAAGAGTTTCATTGAAGTGAGAACCGGTGACCCGGTCGTTCGATCCGAACTCGTCGAGCTGACGGACGAGCGTGCCGTGTTCCGGATCTCCGACAATGGAGGAGGGTTGGATCGTCACCGATTCGAGTTATTGACGGCGTACCAATTCTCTTCGGCCAGTACGGGGCGCGTGGGCTTGGGCTTGCGCCTGACCCGGCGTCTGGGCGAGTTACATGGAGGGCAGCTGAGATGGACTGCCCCGCGAATGGGGCGTGGCACGGCACTCGAGCTTGAGCTTCCGATCAAGCCAGCCCTATCCGCGCATCGAAACGAGTTATCAGCATTCACCATTAGCATCAGATCGATGGAGCCATCCCTTGATACCCACTAGTCGAATTTGGGTCCTGGAAGACGACCCTGATTGCGTTTTTGTTTACGAAGAGCTGCTCGGCGACAAGTACGAGCTAGCGGTTTTTCGATCGCTTTCTCAACTCTCGAACGCGCTTGAAGGGATATCGTCCCAGGCCTCGACGAGCCCCGATCTCCTGATCTCGGATTTGCGGGTCGAGGACGGCGATTTCCTGAGTTTCCTGGCGAAGGAGGACATGTTCAAGGTCCTGCGCTGCCCGTTCATCGTCGTATCGTCCTATGACGATCTCGACTTGCTGAACGCGTGTTTCAAGGAAGGCGCGCTCGATTTTCTCACCAAGCCCTTTTCGAAGAACGCGTTACTGGCGAAGGTGGACCGATTCCTCGGGTTCAATGCCAGCTCGATGGCGGTTCGAACGAGCGGCGTCACGCTGGACGCGGTCGGGCACGGGCTTCTGAAAGACGGAGAGATCGTCGCACACCTAACGGCGAAAGAGCTCCAGATCTTCTCCATCCTTTATAATAGCCCCGGTATGCGGGCCACCCGCAGGGAACTCCAGACCGCGGTATGGGGAAGCGTCAACGTCACGAGCAAAACGCTCGATGTGCACTTGTTCAACCTGCGCAAGAAGCTCTCGAATGCGGGTTTGGAGCTCCGAAATCTCGCGCATGAGACCTATGGCCTCTCAGGAAATGGGGTGGATCCAGTGCTTTCGGTCGACTCGCCTGTCGGATCTGGCGCGGACGGCAGGATTTCCCAGCCCAAAGGCCAGGGGGAGTCTGACGTCTGATACCGCTTTGAAGACGAAGTACTTGGCTTGCGGATCAGGAGTGATCTCGACCAAGTGGATGTCTTCGCCTGATTCATTCGCGCACGGAGGCAGCTGGAAAGGGGAGTCCTCGGAGGCGCCTTGGAGCCAATCCCTCAGTCCGTCATGGGATCCGGGCCAAAGGTAGTAATCCATGTGAAGCTCGATCGAAGGCTTCGGGCTCGAAGGAGGTTCGGTGGGAAGCGGCACTTCCCAGAGGAACGCCATTCTTTGGATCGCCTCGTCCAGAGCCTTGCGAGCGGCGTCCTGCAACCGAAAAGCGGCGCCTAAGCCCATGAACAACGGAAGATCCCCCCGCCGTGAAAAGCCGAAGACCGCGACCGTATGAGCGCCCAGGACGTGGAAGCTGACGTCGTAGCGGCTCGAGACAGCCTTGGGGATCGGCAGGTCGGGCGGCGTGTACGGACCTGGTGAAACGCGGCCGAACCAGGCGCGAAGGAACTCGTCCCGCTCGATGAGCTCCAGGGCGGCGCTGTCGCGCGCTGTTTTCTTGTCCGTATGGGCGGCGACTCCGTTCGATCGGGCAAGGACCCAGCCTGACTCCGGGTTCGGGCGGGGAAAGAGCCGGGCCGACGGGATCTCGACATCGGCTAGGGCGCTCAAGTTCCCACGCCAGCATTGGGCCGGGTATCCAGGCGGATGCCGTCGTTGCTCCGCCGCCAGTACCGCGGCCTTTTCGATGAGCTCGAAGGTGGCCCTTTCGGGCGTAAGCGAGGAGCCTGCCGCGCTTGAAAAGACGTTTCCCAACCCAGGCGCGTTCAGGGTGATCCCGACCACGTCTAGGCAGAGATCTTCCTGCTCGAAGCGATCGCAGTCCACCTGCAGGTTCCCTCGCAGTAGTGCGGGGGCATGCTCGCGCAGCAGCGCACGGACCTTCTCTTGATGGCTCATGCGACGAAGGATCTCAGGGAATCCTCGATCTGCCGTGCGGACCGATCCAGCTCAGTTATGAACGCGGCCTGCATCTCGGCCGTTTTGACGAATCGCGGGATGTACTCAAGATCGTCAGCCACGTGCTTTTGGTCGAGGACCGCATGGTACGCGATCGCCGTCATCTGGGTCTCGGGAATACCGAGGTGCTTTTTCAGATGTTGCAGGAACTCGGGGCCTTTCAGGACCGTGAAATATTCGGTGAACACGATGTAGGCGAGGTAGAGATTCGGTTCCTGCGAGGCCAGTTGGCCGATCCGCTTCATCCCTTCTTGAGTGGCCGGAGTCACCGTCAGGGTCTCGAGCCTGGCGCCACGAGATTTCAGATCGTTTTTGGCCCATCCGTCGTGGCCGGTTTCCTCTCTGATCTTCTCGTCTAGGAATGCTTTTAGGTCTTTCTCTCCCCGAGCTTCTGCGGTTTGGATCGCGAGCCTCAGATGAGTGGGCGTATGACCAAAGGCATATGCCAGATTGTATAAATAGAGATCGATCTCCTCTTGCGTCAGCGTGCCTTGCTTGGCTTTTCTCAAAAAGGCGCATTCGCTCGCGATGCGATCGGAGTCGGATTCGATCTTCTGGGTAATTTGGTCCTTGAACATAGCTATCCTCGGAAATTTCGGTCAGAAAGGGGGCGGGGACCTAAGTCCCCGCCCGACGATCGTCTTAATTAGAAGCAGAATTGTGCATACTTTTTCTTGTTCTTCATACGTCCTTCCCTCCTTTCGATGAGGTGACCAGCTTGAGGCTCTGGGCCTTGGAGCTGGCCTTGTTGAGCTGGGGTTTGATCCCAGCGCAAAACTGCCCAAGAAATACTTTTCCGGCCTGATCCGACAAGAACATCGTGAATCGGATGACGGCACCCCAACGATCAGTCAGGCTCACGCCGCTGATGTTGAATCCGAGCTTGTTGAAAAGATGGACCTCGCCCAGGTTCGCCGGAGAAACCTCTCCCTCGACTCGATCGAATCCCATCTCCTTCAGTGACTGGATCAGATGCTCGAGGAAGGATCGAAACCTTCCCGCCCCTTGAAATTTCCTGAGGATCGAACAGGTTCTCAGGTAATAGGTGCTCCAGTCCGAAATCGTGCCGATGAAGACGCCCACCAATTCCCCACGATGGAAGAACCCGAAGCAATCGCCCATGTGCGAGTAGTATCGGACGCGGGCCGGAGTGAAATCGCCGATCGGGAACGGTCCGTCGGATTCGAGCTGGTGCAGGTCTTGGTAGTGCATGTTGAGGAACTCGAATGCGCGTTCGAAGGAGATGCGATCGACTTGATCATCGGGAAGGCCGTCGACCGCCATCGGGAAGTGGTCGGCCCAGGTTTTACCGCTGACCTTTTCGGTGAGGGTGACGGGCAGGCCTGCTCTCTCGTCATTCGCTCTAGTTCGTAGCTCAGCGTTCTTCGAAACTCTCAAACTCAATCTCCTCTACGTCCCACTTGCGGCAAGCTCTGATCAATGCCGCTCATGAATCCATTCTTTCCGAAAGGAATATGTTGCGCAATTGAGTCAAATGGGACGCAGGAATTCTTGAAACATCGATCAAGTCTGAAATCGAAAACCGACGGAAATTCAAAACCCCGCGTTGAGTGAGAGGTTAAGATTTCTTATACGAACTCCAAAAATGCGAGACTTCTTTGAGAATGCCGGACGAAATCAACTCACGTGGACTTCGTTCATACCAGTCGCCGGGCATCGACTGTGTGTAGTGTGGATGGACGAAACGATCGTCCATGAGCACGATGATCCCGCGATCGTTCTCGGAGCGGATTACGCGACCCGCAGCCTGCACTGCTTTCGCCATGGCCGGGAAAGTATAAGCATAATCGAATCCGGCTCCGTAGTTCTTCTCGTAGAACGCCTTCATCTCCTCGCGCTCCAGGTCGAAGCTCGGAAGCGGAGGTCCGACGACGAAAGCGCCGATCACCATATTCCCAGGGTAATCGACGCCCTCTGAGAACACTCCTCCCTGCACGGCGAAGACGATGCTTGGTGAGGCGGATGATCGGAGATGCTCAAGCACGCGCTCGATCTCGGGAGTCCGCATCTGGCGCTCCTGCCGGAGAACTTCGAATCCGGACGGAGGATCGAAGCGCTCGAGAACGCGTTCGAGGAACTCGAAGCTCGGAAAAAACGCGAAGTAGTTGCCCTTTTTGACTTCAGTGATGCGGCGAATCGCCTCCGCCACTTTCGGGTAGTTCCGCTCGCGCTCGGAGTACTTGGTCGAGATCTGCGGAATGATCAGGATCTTACGGTGGCCCTTCGGAAACGGTGACTTGAACTCGAGCGTCTTGAGTCGCTCCGGATCGAGCCCGGAAAGCCTGGCATAGTAGTCGAAAGGCTTGAGCGTGGCCGAGAACGCTACCACCGATTCGTACTCGTCGTAGCGTTCTTTCAATAGAGCCGAGGCGTCGCAGCAGGTGATCTTGACGGTCCCGCCTGAGGGGTGAGGATGAAACGTGACGAAGAATTCCTCTCGCTTCGATTCAGTTACGTACTGGAGCGCTCCAGTGAACTCGGACCAGTAGAAGCAGAGCCTGAGGACCGGGTCCTTGGGCTGGATCTCGGCATCTGATTCAAGGTAGCGGGAGAGATAGGCCCGAAGGGACGCCTCCTGATCGAGAAATGGGGCCGAAGGCGGATCGATCCTCGAACTCCTGGAATTGTCGTTTGGCTTGCAGGAGAGTATCGCTTGAATACAGCCGTCGAGGAGCTCCTCGAACCCGCTTCTGAAACGCTTCGGAAGGTCGGATGCGCATTCACGCATCTTCTCGAGGGCCAGGCTGGAGAGTGAGGGAGAGTAATAGTCCATGGAGCGCGAGGGAAGGTTGTGAGCCTCGTCGATGACCAGAGTCGGCTTGCCTTCCATCCCGGCTCCAGTCGTCGTCATTATTCCGGACGAAACGCGTGGCGCGAAGACGTAGTTGTAATCGCAAATCACCACATCGGCTTCTTGAGCCGCATCCAGCTGAAGCTCGAAAGGACAAACCTGGTACTCCTCTCCCATCTTACGGAATGTTCGCGCGCTCAGTTTCCTTTTCTTGGCGAGCTTCTCCACGAGCCTGTGCTCGTGAACTTTGGTGTAATAGTCTTTGGCGTACTCGCAGTAATCGGGATTGCAGAGCGGCTCCGCTTTGAAGCAGATCTTGCTTTTGGCGGTCAAGGTGAGCGGTTTGATGGGAGAGCCGGTTTCCTGAAAACGGTGCACGGCATCCTCGGCGACGAGATGCTGACTGTTTTTGGGAGTGGCGTAGACGACTTTATGTCCGCGCGCGAGCGATTCTTTCAGAGCGGGATACAGAACGCCCGCGGTTTTGCCCAGCCCCGTCGGCGCCTGGATCATCAGTCGCTTCCGCTCTGCGAAGCTCTCTTCGATCGATCGAATGAGCTCGGTTTGGCCGGGTCTGGGCCGGTCGAAAGGAAAGGGAAAGTTCGCGGCGATTTTTCTTCGCCTGGCGGCTCGTCTCTGGCTCTGGCGGGTCTCCTCGGCCAGCTCGCTCAGGCGAAGGCTCAGCCAGCTCTCATAAGATGGGACATCCAATTCCATCTCCAAGGTCTGAGTCTCGCCGTTTCGAGTCGAAACGAGGCAAAACCTCAGCTTGGGCTCGACTTGGTTCTGGAGCCAGTACAGGTAGCCATAAGTCCGCAGCTGCAGGCAATAAGGATGTGAGTGTCTTTCCTCGGAGAGTTTTCGCGCCAGCTCGCGCACGCTGAAGGTGGACTTGATTTCCTCGATGACGGGTGGGTCGCCCGAGGTGAGGCCATCCATCCTGCCGCCGATATTGAAAATCAGCCCATCGTGCTCGAAGGAGTGATTGATCCTGACTTCGGCTCGATAAAGCGGGTCGCTTTTCGCGCGCTTCTCCTGGATTTCCGAGTGGATCTCCTGGCCGTCTTCGGCGGCTCGAACGTAGCCGGAGAGCGCTTCGATGCTACCGGTCCTTGGGACGGGCATCGCGAACTCGCGGATGGATAGGCTGATGGTTTCCATGATGCATTTCCGGATATCATAGAACGGGATGCAAAACCGCTCTGAACAAGGCGGGCGGCTATGATAGAAAGGGGATGCGATGATGAGGCTGATTCGTTGGATCCTGGGTAAGATCATTCTATTTCTGAATGCCGTGCTGGCTCCGAAGCAGATCGAGCGAAGCGCGGAGGTCCAGGCAGCCATCGAGCAAGAGGTTTCCAATCTGTTGCTTTATCAGTTCGAAGCATGCCCTTTTTGTGTGAAAGTGCGCCGCGCCATGCATCGGCTTCGACTTCCCATCGAATTGCGGGACGCGACGAAAAAGGAGTTCGCCGAAGAGCTGGTACGAGGGGGAGGAGAGCTTCAGGTTCCTTGCCTGAGAATCACCGAGAGCGACGGCAGCGTGAGGTGGCTTTACGAGTCCTCCGATATCATCGATTACCTCGAAAAGCGTTTCGCCGGCTGAGTAGGCGATAGTCTTTGTATTGGTCGGGTTGGTCGGGCGGGCGATAGTCTTTGCGTTGGTCGGGCGGTCAATAGTCTTTGAGCTTGCGGCGGCCTGCAGCATAATCTGGGATTCGATGCGACTGGGAGTCGACGTTCTTTTATCCGATCGTAAGCTTCGGTCCGCCCTTTCGGGCAGGCGCGTGGCTTATCTTGGTCATCCTGCCTCGATGACCACCGACTTTCGACACAGCGTCGATGCCCTGATGAGCTTTCCCGAGACCCGCCTGGTCTCGGCTTTCGGGCCGCAGCACGGAATGAGAGGCGATAAGCAGGACAATATGGTCGAGTCCGATGATTACGTCGATCCGATTCACCAAATCCCTGTTTTCAGCCTCTACGGCAAAGTCCGACGCCCCACCGATGAGATGCTCGATACGTTCGATGTTCTTCTTTTTGACGTTCAGGACCTCGGCTGTCGGATTTATACTTTCTTGACGACGCTTCTCTATGTGCTCGAAGGATGCGCTCGCCGGAAGAAAGCGGTCTGGGTGCTGGATCGGCCCAATCCCGCGGGTAGACCCGTCGAAGGGACGGTGCTGAAGGCGGGATGGGAAAGTTTCGTCGGTGCCTCGGCTGGCATTCCAATGCGAAACGGCCTGAATCTGGGAGAGTTCGCTCGCTGGTTCGTTCAGACGCTGAAACTCGACGTGGAATTTAAAGTCGTCGCGATGGAAGGGTATAGTCTTGAAGAGGCTCCCGGATACGGCTGGCCCGTGGGGCAGTTGAGCTGGGTGAATCCAAGTCCGAATGCGGCCAGTCTCAACATTGCTCGTTGCTACTCGGGTACGGTCATGGTCGAGCGCCATACGCTTTCGGAGGCTCGGGGTACTACCCGTCCACTCGAGACGGTCGGCGCGCC
>CAYNDM010000017.1:19250-19722 GCA_964395265.1 uncultured Bacteriovoracaceae bacterium | reverse complement strand
TGAACATCTCGGTTGAAGTTCCCAACGAGGATTCGGAAAAAGAGATCACGCACAAGATGCCGCAGGTCCGTAACGCCATCATCGATCTTTTCAACAGCAAGCGCCCGTCGGATCTCTCGACGGCGGAAGGCCGCGAGTATCTCAAAGAGGAGATCCGGAACGCGCTGAACAGTTTCATGGTCATGGGCAAAGTGAAAGGGGTGTTTTTCACCAACTTCGCGGTGGCCGGGTAAGGACTGGGTGAACCGCCAGGATGGCGGTGTCGAACTTGAGCGGGCGGCAAATCGCTCGGATGAAGAGGCAGGCTAGGAAGGCTTATGAATCAGGTACTGACCCAATCTGAAGTCGATGCCCTTCTCAGCGCGGTCGCTGAGGGCAGCGTAGACGTAGGCGCGGGAGGCGCGGGAGGCGCAGCGCCGACGGGAGGCGCGGCAGGGGGCATGGGCGGCGACGTCGGCGGCTTCGGCGAGCG
>CAYNDM010000017.1:5974-19240 GCA_964395265.1 uncultured Bacteriovoracaceae bacterium | reverse complement strand
CGGCGCTGCGATGACCGACGTCGAAGTCACTCCCTACGACTTGACCAACCAGGACCGCGTCATTCGCGGCCGGATGCCTACGCTCGACATCATCTACGAGCGATTCATCCGCCTTTACCGAATGTCGCTGTCGAACTCGCTGCGCAAGATCGCGTCGATCAGCATCATCTCGACGGATCTGCTGAAGTTCGGGGAGTTCGTCAACACGCTTCCGATTCCCAGCTGCATGTGCATCATGCGATTCGAGTCGCTCAGGGGCCCGGCGCTCCTGGTCTTCGAGTCGAAGCTCGCGTACGCGCTGGTCGACAGCTATTTCGGCGGCACGGACCGGCCCTATACCAAGATCGAGGGAAAAGAGTTCACGCGCATCGAGCTGTCCATCATGCGGAAGGTGATGGACCTCGCGATCAAGGATCTCGAGGAGGCCTGGACTCCTGTTCACAAGACGGACATCTCATTCATCCGGACCGAGGTGAACCCTCAGTTCGTCGGGGTCGTTCCGCCTTCGGACGTGATCATCTCGACGACCTTCGAGGTCGAGCTGGAGAACGCAAGTGGCACGATCGCCCTGGTGATTCCTTATTCGACTATCGAGCCGATCAAGAACAAGCTCAACGCCTCCTTTCAGACCGAGACCGATCGGGTGGATAAGGAGTGGGCTGCCAAGATGGAGGAGCACCTCCGTGGAGCCGAGGCCAACATCCTGGTCAATCTGGGCGCGGCCACCATCACGGTGGGAGACCTGGTGAACCTGAACGTGGGGGACATCATCCCGCTCACGCAGGACGCCGACGGAGAGCTCGAGGTGCTGATCGAGAACGTGCCCAAGTTCAAATGTTTCTTTGGGATATCGCGCGGCAACCGTGCCGTGCAGATCACTAGAATTTCGGAAGATGCGTAGGGGAGGATTGGAATGAGCGATCAAGCTTCGCCACTTGGCGATATGGAAGTAGGCGACATCGGCGCGGCTTTGGCCGCGGCGGGCTCACAGGCCGGCATGCCGGGAGGAGCCTCGCAAGGGGACGGGTCCGGTGGAGGCTCGACTCCGTCGAGCGCCCCCGGGAAAGGCGCGGCTCCCCAGATGCAGTCGTTGGACTTCATCCTGGATATCCCGCTGAAGGTGACCGTCGAGCTCGGCAGGGCGAAGATGCCGGTGCGAGAGATCCTTCAGCTCGCTCAGGGATCCGTCGTCGAGCTTTCGAAGTTCGCCGGCGAGCCCCTTGAGGTGCTGGTCAACGACAAATTGATCGCCAGGGGCGAGGTCGTCGTCGTGAATGAGAAGTTCGGCATCCGACTCACGGATATCATCTCGCCGGTGGAGCGCATTGAACAGCTGAAGTGATCGAAAGCCACGGACCGGAGGACAGGAAGTCCCCGGATGAAAGGTAAGCATGATGCTTGGTAGACTTTCTCCTGTTTTCGCAATCGTGATGGCAATCGCATGGGCCGGGCAAGCCCACGCATTGACCACGCTTCGCAAGGTCCAAGTGACCGATGGCTCGCAGATCGACCTGCTTTTTGACGGCAAGATCTCTCAGAAGCAGATCCAGACCGAGTTCTTCAACGACATCATCCAGATCAGCTTGACGGACGTCTCCGTCTATCCGGCCAAGATCATGGCCGTGCAGGGCATGGATCTGACCAAGGTGTTCGCGTATCAGTACTCGCCGAAACTGGTTCGCTGCCGTCTGACGGTCAATGGCAAGGCCGAGGATTACCAGGGGCGATTCAAAGTCAGCATGAACGGAAAGGTCCTCTCGCTGAAGCTCGATACCCCGATGAAGAGCGACAAAGTGAGCACCAGCTCGGCGGCTCCATCCCGCTCCGGCACGGTTCCGGCCGAGTCGAGCGCCGCCAGGGCCAATGAAGCGGAGCCGCAGATCAAGGGAGAGGCCGAGAACGCCCTTTTGAAGCGCGTGCTCAAGGGCGAATCCGCCAAAGCGGAGGATGGAGAGCGGCAGACCTCGAAGAAAGACGGGGAGCGGGCCCGATTGACGGGCGGAAAGCCGCTTCCGAGCCCCTTCAAGCCGATCGGGATATTGGGAGCGATGCTTGCCGTGCTCGCGGGCGGAGCCTTCTTCCTGAAAAAGAGAAAGAGTGGCGACAGCCTGCGAGGCCATAAGGCTTTCGCTGGGGTCATCGGAAAGTTCGCCAAGGGCCTCACTCCGAAGTCCAAGCTGATCGAGGTTCTCGCCACGCACTATCTGGGCCCGAAGAAGAACATCGCCGTCGTCAAGGTCGGCGGCCGCACTTTGGTTCTTGGGGTGACTGACGAATCGATCAATCTGATCACCCAGATCCAGGGAGATCGCTTCGACATCGAAAGCGAGACCCGAAGCCAGCCTCAGCACGCGGAGCGGCCCCGATCCCAGGCTTCGGCCAAGACGGCCTCCGCGGCGGAGCCGGCTCACGATCCGCTCGAGGATCTCCTTCTCGACGAGCTCGATTTCGAGCCGAAGCTCCAGCAAGGCGCGACGAACAGGGGGCAGGGAGACGGTGCGACCTCCGCCGGTCCGGCCCGCTTCGCCGACCTTCTCGACAACGAGAAACCCAAACCCGGAGTGCGTGCCCGCATCCGGAGCCGTATCGAGGGCCTCAAGCAGCTATGAAGAAACCCTGGCTTCCCATGAGCGCCTTGGCGATGATCCTGTCGGGAGCGGCGGCATTGGCCGCCGATTCCGGAGGAGCAGCGCACGTTCCTGGGACCTCGGGACTCACCCTTCCTTCATTGAGCCTGTCCTTCGCCAACGGGCAAAAGCCCGCCGACGTGGTTTCGGTCCTTCGAATCGTCATGATGCTCACGGTGCTCTCGCTTGCGCCGGCGATCCTGATCATGATGACTTCCTTCACCCGGATCGTGGTCGTGCTGAGCTTTCTTCGCCAGGCGTTGGGCACCCAACAGATGCCTCCAAACCAGCTCATCATCGGTCTCTCGCTTTTTCTTTCCTTTTTCGTCATGGCTCCGACCTGGAAGGAGATCACAACTCAAGCCCTGGAACCCTACATGGCCGAGAAGATCGACCAAAGCGCCGCATACCAGAAGGCCGAGGCTCCTTTGCGCGAGTTCATGTTCAACCAGACACGGGAAAAGGACCTGGAATTGTTCCTGGGCCTCTCCAAGGAGAAGAAACCCCAGACCCGAGCGGACGTTCCGACGTACGTCCTGGTGCCCGCTTTCGTCATTAGCGAGCTCAAGACGGCGTTTCAGATCGGTTTCATGATCTACCTGCCGTTCCTGGTGCTGGACATGGTGGTGGCCAGCGTTCTCATGGCGATGGGCATGATGATGCTGCCACCCGTGTTGGTTTCGCTTCCGTTTAAGCTGCTCCTTTTCGTCCTGGTGGACGGCTGGGAGCTGATCGTAGGGAGTCTGGTCAAGAGTTTCGGGTGAGAGGCCCGAGCGGGGGATGAATGACGGACGAAATGGTTTTGAACATCGGTACTGAGGCTCTCAAGACGACACTGTACCTGGCGGGTCCCATGCTGGTCATCGCCATGCTGACGGGTATCGTGGTGAGCGTGCTTCAGGCGATCACGCAAATCAACGAGTCCACTTTGACGTTCATCCCGAAGATGGTGGCTATCATCGTCGTCCTGATGGTCATGGGCCCGTGGATGCTTGAGATCATGAAGCACTACGCGACAGGGGTGCTGGGGAGCGCGGGGGAATGGGTGAGATAACGGATGTCTCCCTTCGACTTCTCTCAAGAGGAGCTGCTGTCTTTCTTCGCGGTGCTCACCCGGTTCAGCGTGATGATCGCGCTGCTCCCGTTCGTAGGCGACCGATTCATCCCGGCGCCCGCCAAGATCCTGCTCTCGGTCGCGATCACGATCGCGCTCTTTCCGGCGCTGCTCAGATCCGGACAGGTGAAGCCGGCCGACGCTTACATATGGGGAGCGACGACGGGAGGGATCGTCGGCACGATTGGGATCGAAGTGCTCTTCGGGCTCGCCATGGGCTATGTGTCGCGCCTGCTCTTCGACGCGATCACGTTGGGCGCGAACCTGGCCGGCAACTTCATGGGATTCGCGGCGGCGAGCATGTACGACCCACATCAGGAAGCGCACACCCAGGTCACGGCGGAGCTCCAGCTCGCGCTGGCCATGATGATTTTTCTGGCGCTCGACGGGCACCATCTCATGCTCGAAGCCGCGCTCGACAGCTATCGGATCGTGGGAATGGGACAGGCAGGGATCACCGCGGCCTTTGCGGGCCAGCTGATCGAGATGACCGGTCAGGTGATCCGGTTCGGGCTGCAGATCTCCGCTCCCGTGGCCATCTCGCTTTTTGCGGTGAACGTCGCCTTCGGTGTGGTCGCGAAGACCATGCCGCAGATGAACGTGCTGGTGCTTTCATTCTCCGTCACCGCGCTCGTGGGCATTGTGGTGATGCTGGTCGGCATGCCGGAGTTCTCCGGAGCGGTCGGCGCGCTGGTCGAGAGGGTCGGGGATTGGCTCAGAACCGCGATGGAGGCGATGGCAGTCCGCTGATTCCCAAGGAAAGGGGGCTAGGTCTTGGCTGAGAACCAAGAAGAGAGATCCACAGAAGACCTCAGCGATGAGGCGTCTCCCCACCGCGTCGAAGAGATGCGGCGCAAGGGCCAGGTCTCCCAAAGCCGGGAGATCTCGGGTCTGCTCGCGCTTTTAGCGGCGGGAGCGGCTCTATACGCCATGTCCCCGACGATGGGTGCGCAGATGGCCGAGTTCATGCGGGAGGTTTTCAGGGCTGATATCAGCGCCAGGGCCGACTTGGGTGGCAATCACGTGCTGCATGACCTGATGTACAAGGCCCTCAAGATCGCCACCGTGATCGCCCTTCCGGTATGCCTCTCGGGATTCTGCCTCGGAGTGCTTGGGAGCGTGGCCCAGATCGGCGCCATCTTCTCGAGCGATCCGCTCACTCCGGATCTCAAGAAGATCGACCCGATTCAGGGACTGAAACGGATGCTGTCGGTGAGGCAGATCTTGGAGGGCATGCGGCTTTTTGCCAAGGCCGCTGTCGTGGGAGCTGTGGCCTACGCTCTCGTGAAGTCCGAGATCCTGAGCTCCCCGGCTTACCTCTTCTCCGAACCTGTCGCTTTCATCGGCGCGTATGCCCGCTCGAGCAAGTTCATCTTTCTCGCGCTTGTCGGAGTGCTCGCCGTGTTCGCCGGCATCGACTTCCTGATGCAGAGGCGCGAGTGGAGCAAAAAGGTCCGACTGACCAAGCAAGAGGCCAAGCAGGAGTTCAAGGAGCGCGAAGGGGATCCGCAGATCAAGGCCCGCGTTCGCGCCATCCAGCGCGAGACCGCGCGCAAGCGTATGATGCAGGCGGTTCGGACTGCCGATGTCATCGTCACGAACCCGACCCACATCGCGGTCGCCCTGGTTTACGACAAGGAGAAGATGGGAGCGCCCAAGGTGGTGGCCAAAGGCGCCGACTTCCTCGCTCAGAAGATCAAACAGATCGCTTCCGATGCCGGCGTTCCCTTGGTGGAGAACGTCCCTCTGGCTCGAACGCTTTACAAGACTTGCAAAGTTGGCCAATCGATCCCGCGAGCGCTTTACCAGGCGGTCGCCGAGGTCCTGGCTTATGTTTACAGGCTTAAGAACCGCAGGCTTTAACGGAGAACTCGAATGAACGGGATGCTCGATCGTTTGGCAAAGAACTCAGATCTGGCGCTGGCTCTTGGGCTCATGTCCATCCTGGCCGTGATGGTGATTCCGATGCCGGCGCTGATGCTGGACGTCCTTCTGGCGATCGGAATCGCGATGTCCGTGGTTCTGCTCCTGACCTCTGTCTACGCCAACAAGGCGCTCGATTTCAGCGTGTTTCCGTCCTTGCTCCTGATTACGACGCTTTTCAGGCTTTCGTTGAACGTGGCGACTACGCGGCGGATTCTCCTGCACGGGGCGGAGCAGGGAACCTCTGCGGCCGGCGATGTGATCCGGGCGTTCGGAGAGTTCGTCGTGGGCGGCAACTACGCCGTGGGCGTCATCATCTTCATCACGCTCATCATCATCAACTTCATCGTCATCACCAAGGGCGCCGGCCGCGTCGCTGAAGATCGCAGGCATCATGATCGTGCTCGTCAACGTGGTCGGCGGCATCATCATCGGCACGCTCCAGAAGGGGATGGACGTCGCCGCCGCAGCAGAGATCTTCACTCTTCTGACGATCGGCGACGGCTTGGTCAGCCAGATCCCGGCATTGGTCATCTCGACGGCAGCGGGCATCATCGTCACCCGAACCGCCACGAGCGTGAACTACAGCCAGGAATTCGCCAAGCAGCTCACCATGAAGCCCAAGGCAATTGCGGCCACGGCGGGCTTGATGGCGTTCATGGGCATCGCGGTTCCTGGGTTCCCGCCGCTCCCGTTCCTGGTCATCGCGGGCGTGCTGGCCGCGAGCGCCGGGCGGATGATCAAGAAGGAGAAGGCGACAGAGCTGGCCAAGCAGGAAAAGGCCAACGCCGAGAAGCTCAAGCCCCAGCAAGACAAGCTCGAGAACCTGCTCGCGGTCGACGTACTCGAGCTCGAGGTTGGCTACGGCCTGATCAATATCGTGGACGCCGAGCAGAACGGCGATCTGCTCGAGCGCATCTCAAATATCCGCAAGCAGTTCGCTCTTGATCTCGGCATCATCGTGCCTCCTCTGCGCATCAGGGACAATCTCGAGCTCAAGCCAGGGGACTACCAGGTTCTCCTTAAAGGAGTTCAGATCGGGTCCGGCTCGCTGATGGTCGGGCATCTCCTGGCGATGGATCCCGGCAACGTGAGCGAGCCGATCCCGGGAGTGAAGACCAAGGAGCCTGCTTTCGGCCTGGACGCCATCTGGATCACCGCGCGCCAGAAGGAAGAGGCAACTTACGCGGGCTACACCGTCGTGGATCTGTCGACCGTGATCGCCACGCATTTGACGGAGCTGATCCGCCAGAACGCGGCCGAGCTCCTGGGGCGGCAGGAGCTCCAGACGCTTCTCGATTCGCTCAAGCAGACAGCGCCGAAGGTGGTGGAGGATCTCATTCCGAACCTGCTTCCGGTCGGGACGGTTCTCAAAGTTCTCAAGAATCTTCTCAAAGAGGGTGTATCCATCCGGGATTTGCGTACAATTTTAGAAGCTATGGCGGAAATGGCCTCTTATCAGAAGGACGCGACCCTTCTGACCGAGCACGTGAGATCGGCTATCGCGCGAACCATCACTCGCAAGCTGGTGGGGCAGGACAGCGAGCTCATGCTTTTGACTTTAGACAGGACGATCGAGGAGACCATCGCTGGCGGGATCATCCAGACCGACCAAGGCCAACAGCTCTCGGTGGATCCGGAGTTCGTCAGGAAGTTCATCTCGGAGCTCAACCAGCAGGCGATGGAGCTGGCCAACCAGTCGGGACAGCCGATCGTGCTGTGCTCTCCACTGATCCGGCACCATCTCAAGGCGCTGCTGGATCGCTTCATCCCGAACATCGTGGTTCTTTCGCACAACGAGATTACTTCCAACTTGAACGTGAGATCCGTCGGAACGGTGAGGTTAGGCTATGCAGGTTAAGAAGTTCGAGGCACCGACTATTCAGGAAGCGCTCGAGACCATCAAACGCGAGCTGGGCCCGGAGGCCATCATTCTGCAGACCAAGCAGAATAAGCGCGGTTTCGGCTTGATGTCGAAAGGCTCGGTCGAGGTGACCGTGGCGATCTCGGACCGGTCGCTCCAGAAGAAGAGTTTTGCTGAAAAGAGACTCAACAGCGAGACCCGAAAGGTCATCGAGCAGTTGCCGGCCGACCGGCAGGCTGAATTCTACGACAAGGTCCTCGACAAGCACCTTGAGCGCGCCGCTCGTACGACGACCGATCGCGTGGATCTCGGCAGGAGTCGAGGATCGAAGAATCACGCGCCGCAGGCTCCCGCGGTTCGACCCGCGCAGCCGGCCACGACCCGGGCGGTTCCTGCCCGACCTGCTTCGGCGTCGGCCTACGCCAGGGCACAGGCCTATCAGGAGCCTCCTCAAGCCGAGCCGTCTGGGATGGCTGCTTCGCGCGGGCATCGCGCTTCCGCTCCGCAGGCTTCAAACCGACCCGCGCAGGGCAGGCCGGGTGCCGGCGGGCTTCAGACCACTTCTGTTCCGAGCGTGACTCCCGTTCGTTACATCGACATCGAGGACGAGGAGCAGCAGGTCTCCGCGCGCCCGGCGGGAAAAGCTTTGGGCGCTTCCGGCATGACGGTCGAAGAGGAGCTCAAGCACCTGAAGCGGATGATCGAGGAAATGAGGATCGCGCAGGATCAAGCAGGCCCATCCTCGGGAGCGCAAGCGCTGATGAAGGACGGTGGGGCATTCTCATCCCCCGCGCTTCAAGACGCCTTCGAAACGCTCGTGCTCAACGGGTTGGACAAGCGCTTCGCCCGGCCCTTGCTGAAAAAGGTCGCGTTCGAGCTGGGCGAGGAGAAATCCCAGGATCCCGAGCAAGTGCTCGATCAGCTCGCCGTCGAGATCATGGAGGAATCGGAGGTCGTCTCGCTGCTGGCCGGAGTGAAGCCTGGAGAAATCAAGGGAGGACCGCTGGTGATCGCGCTGGTGGGTCCGACTGGAGTGGGGAAGACCACCACGGTGGCCAAGATCGCCAGCGACGCCCTGTTGAAGCGCAATCTCAAGGTCGGTCTGATCAACCTCGACACCTATAAGGTTGCCGCGTTCGACCAGTTGGCCACATACGCGAAGATCCTGAACGTCCCCTTCCGATGCGCGGCCTCTCGCGAGGACCTGAAGGCAGCGATCGCGGATTTCCACGCGCTCGATGTCGTGCTGGTCGATACGACCGGCCGATCGCAGAAGGACCCCGACGCCCTTCGTGAGATGGATTCCATGCTTCAATCCATCGGAAACGTGCAGACTCAGCTCGTGCTTTCGGTCACTACGCGCGATGCGGAGCTCTACGACATGGCGAACCGATTCTCGGTTTTCAGGCCCCGAGGGCTGATCATTTCCAAGCTGGACGAGGCATCGATCTTCGGAGCGCTCTACAATGTCTCCCAACGGGTCAAGCTGCCTCTCGTTTACTTCACGACTGGGCAGCGCGTGCCGGAAGACATCGAGGAAGCCAGCAAAGAGCGCGTCGCCGCGTTGATCATGGACCTCTAGTTTCCGGGCCGGCAAAGAATGCGCGATCAAGCCGATACGCTTCGAAAGTTGATGCGAGCCCGCCTCGATCACGAGGAAGACGCGCCCGTCTCCGCTCCCGCCGCGAAGGTGATCACGGTCGCTAGCGGCAAAGGAGGCGTTGGCAAGACCAGCCTCGTCGCGAACATCGGAGCCATGCTTTCGCGATCGGGCACGCGCGTGATGTTGGTCGATGGCGACTTCGGCCTGGCGAATCTCGACATTCTCTTTCGCGTTCAGCCGCAAGCCACTTTCGAGGATGTCCTGATGGGCAATGCCAGTGCCCAGGACGCGCTGATCGGCATCGAGCCCAATCTTTGGATTCTCCCCGCCTCAAGCGGGTTCATGGACGCGAGAGACTGGAGTCCGGGGGCACGTGGGCGCCTCGCCCAGATGTTCGAATCTTGTCCCTGGGACATGGACCTGATCCTGGTGGACCTGGGATCCGGCATCCAGGAAAACGTGGTTTCGATGCATCATCCCGGCTTCAACTCGATTGTCGTATTGACGCCTGAGCCGACTTCCCTAACCGATGCGTACGGGCTCATGAAAATTCTTCGACGCGACCGGGGTGTCAACGAATTCGACATTATTGTCAATCAAGTGACGGATGGACGCGAAGGTTTCGTAGTATATCAGAAGCTTAACGAGGTCCTGTCCCGGTTCACTGATATCAAAGCCACCTACCTCGGCCATTGCGCGCGCGATGAAAAATTTCTGCAGGCCGTGCTCAATCGAAAAATTCTGTTAGACTTGGAAGAAGCTGCTCCTTCGGTCCCCTGTCTGGAGCTTTTGGCCAAGAGGATCCAAACAGGGATTTTGGGAGGAGATGAGGCGAAGAGCAGGCCGCGAGCGAGCTTTTCGCCAGTACGGTTTAGGGAAGAACCGATGCGATCGACGCCAGGGATCACGGCCAGGTTTTGGCGTACGTTGCTGGGTGAGGTGAAGGCATGAGGCTGAATCAGGGCATCCAAAGGTACAAAGAATCCTCGAAGGCCGCTTCGGCGGCAAAAGGATCAAAGGGGACTCCGGCCAAAGCAGCCGCCGCTTCATCGAAAGAAAAAGAAAAAGAGAAGAAGAAATCCGCTTTGGCCAAGAACGGAAAGGCCGCCAAGGTCGAAGCTCCCGCCGAGCTTGAGACCGCGCTCGAAGAGGCGAAGGTCGCCGAGGACAAGGCCCGCGAGGAAGCCGAGCTTCAGAGGGAGATCGCCATGGAGCTGGAGCGCGAGGCCGCGCACACCAGCTCGCTGGTGAAGGAGGACTTCTCTCCGGTCAATAGTTCGCGTGACAAGCTCATCCTCGAGTATGCCCCGCTCATCAAGTACATCGCGCAGAAGATCGCGGCGCGCCTTCCGGCCAATATCGAGCTTGATGACTTGATCTCGTCCGGTGTGATCGGCCTAATGGACGCGATCGAGAAGTACGATGCCTCGCGCGACAACAAGTTCAAGACCTACGCCGAATTCCGCATTCGTGGAGCGATCCTCGACGAGCTGCGCGCGCAGGACTGGGTCCCGCGTTCGGTCCGCGAGAAAGCCAAGCAGCTCGAGCGTTGCTACGCCAAGATCGAGCAACTCAAGGGCAGGCAAGCCACCGACGAGGAAGTCTGCCAGGAGCTGGGACTGAACCAGGAAGAGTACCATGACATGCTCAACCAGGTTCGAAGCGTCTCGCTCCTGTCTTTCGACGACGTCTCGAGCTTCTCGAAGGCCGATAAGCGCACGCTGCACGGCTACGGCGACAACGCGCCCACGAAGAGCCCGACGCCTTTCAATGAGGTGAACGTCGCCGCGATCAAGCACATGATCGCGGAGGCCATCCAGGACCTGCCCGAAAAGCAGCGCCTGGTGCTCTCTCTGTATTATTACGAGGACCTCAACCTGAAGGAGATCGGCCGCGTCCTCGACGTGACGGAATCACGCGTGAGCCAGCTCCACACGCAGGCGATCCTGCGGCTCAAAGGCAAGCTCCGCAACCATTGGGACGAGTTCCTGACATTGATGGGCTGAGGACGCCGGCGCGCTCAAGGCCCGTAGACGTGCTGCGCGGCCAGCTCGGCGACGAATTTCTTCACTTCTTCCTCTTCTCCCGGGTTATCGAAGATGAATTCGATTCCGGCGCGGTAGGCGTAGCGTGAGTTATCGCTCGAGATGATCGCGCTGCCGCTCTCGAGCGGCTGGCACCAGGTGATTCTCCCGCGGACGAAAAATCGCTTAGGTTCTTCGATCGTGACGGCGACGATCGTGCCCGCGACCAACGGATCGGAGCAGAACATCCCGACTCCCTTGGCTGTGATGTCGTTCAGGAAGATACGGGCCATGGAGACGATGGCGGGGGCGCCTAGTTTGGCCGAAGAGACCCGAAGCTCAGCGGGAACTCGCTTCAAGTGCAGGGTGTTCCGCTGCTTCTGCCGATCGCGGCGCTTGTTTTGGAGGGCCCGATTGCGATGATTAGGTGCCTGCCACATACGTTCCCCTTTCGCGACGCATCCTCAGTTCAGTCTCCCGTTCTTTAGTTGACCAATTAGATAAAGTTTACTTTACGAAAATTTTTTTGGAAGTGTCGAATGCGACACGGGGTCACGCCCGCAGCAGGGTTAGGAGAGCGGGCGCAAAGTCGGGGAGAGGCTCAATGAGGGCGCCCGCGCACGAGATCGCGGTTCAAGTGAATGGAGATCCGGTAACAGGCAAACGCAAAGAATGGAGCGGCGATCACATCGATCGAGTAGTGGACATGCTGGAAAAGGACGAAGATCGCGACCAGGATGCAGCCGATGAGAAAGACCGGCTTGAGGCGCCGCTGGGGAACGGCGAGATAAAAAAGAAAGGTATTAGCCGTGTGGCCTGAGAAGAACAGATCCTTCAGAAGTGTGACCTGCTCGGAGACGAACGCTTCGACGAACGGATCCCGAAGCGGGATGATGCCTTCGGGGGGCTCGAGAGGGATGGTGTACATCGAGCCGATCCGAGAGAGAATGATGAATCCCCCGGCATACAGACCGACGACGAATCGAACGGGATTCATGGCCGTGGCGATCAGAGCTCCGATCGTCAGCCCATAAGTCAGAATGAAGGTGGGCCAGGTGAGGTCCACCGGATCGATCAGATTCAAGAGAGCGTCGTTCAGGACCTGTCCGGGGCGCTTTTCCATAGCAATCACGAAATGGCCCCAGACATAGAGAATGACGATGTAAAGAACGACCGCGATGATCGCGCGGTTGCGAAACCTGGGATCCCTGAGCCGGTTGCGCCAGTCCTGAACGACGCCCTGAGAACTCATCAGATATGGAAGCCCAACCTGAATACGAAGCGGCGATCCTGTTTGCCGCCCACGTTCAGGGTCAGCTCTTCGCCGTAGGTCGCCAGGTCGATCGTCGCATACTTGAAGTCGAAGCCAAGCCCTCCGCCGATGTACCCCTGATTGATGCCCAGCCGGAGAGCGATCAGCTTCCAGTTCGTTTCAGCTCCCAGGTGGATCAGGCGGAAAAAGCTGCCGTTGGTGTTGTTGCCGATGTCCGTCACCTCAAGCGCGACCACGGTGTTACGAAACGCGCCTGTCTGCTCTTTGCTCGCGGAGACGCCCAAGCCGAAGGAGCGAGGCTGTCCGATCGGTAAATGAGGCAGATCGGCGATCTTCATGCCGAGATTCGAGTAGTTTCCGCCCAGCAGGTTGCTGATCGTAGCCGCGGTCCGAAGGGTGATATCCTTGGGCTTGAAAGGCAGGACATAGGTCGCGCCGAGGTCGAAATCGATGTGCGAGCCGTCGCCCCCGGTCTCGAGCGGGCTGATCGACTTGCCTTGGATGATGTCCACGAGATCGAAGCCTTCGCTCGAGGAGACTCGGTATGTAGCGTGAAGCGTGGTACCCACCGCGAGCGCGTCGTCGAGGAAGGTGTAGCCCGCGGTGAGCGCGGGACCGATGTCCGAAACCACCATAGGATCGATCGAGTAATTCTTGCTGGCGCTG
This sequence comes from uncultured Bacteriovoracaceae bacterium, assembly GCA_964395265.1. GTDB lineage: Bacteria > Bdellovibrionota > UBA1018 > UBA1018 > UBA1018 > CAYNDM01. The sequence goes on along the minus strand of CAYNDM010000017.1, from coordinate 6,146 downwards.
GCGTTGAACTGCGTGCTCATGATCATAGTGCCTACGGCGAAGCTGAGCTTGGTGCCTTTGACGTTCGGGAAATAGACGCTGGGAAAGCTCGTCTGAAGCAGACCGTGATTGTTGTCGCCCGCGTTTTCAGCCAGATTGGTCTGCGGAGCGTCGCCGCTGATCAGCGAGCCCG
>CAYNDM010000017.1:0-5964 GCA_964395265.1 uncultured Bacteriovoracaceae bacterium | reverse complement strand
GTTGAAGATCTGAACCCGCCACTCGGGATTGGCCGTCACGCGGGCGGGGTTGCCGAAGAAGTTCTGGTCATAAAGCCCCGTCGTCAGGCGCACGCCGCCCATCGCGGTCGTTCTGGGATCGAGGTAGTTGCGTCGGATCGCGTCCAAGGCCATCGCGCTCGGGATGTATGCTACTGAGGAGAGGGCCGCAGTCAGTGTCAGGAGTGTGTTTTTTTTCATGGGTTAGTTTCCGATTCCGTTGACGATGAGAGCTTGTCGCATGAGTGAGTCGGTGGCACCCCCCTGCTCGAGGACGCGGGTTGCGAACCCGCCGACGCCATTGGAGTACTTACCGGAGGCCCCGATCTCGTTCTTGAGGGCGGAGTCGATCTTCTTCAACGCTTCAACCGCCATGTCTAGAGTGGCGGTATCGCCCAGGTCACCCTCGGTTAGATTGCAGCTCGCGCTTGGCAAGGAGCAGACCGTGTTGTTGAAATGGAGGACCGCACCGATTTGCGGGTCACAACTCGGGGGATTCGGGGTACCGCTCGAGGCCCGGCATCCGGGGCCATCGAGCACGAAATCCTCCATCTCCACGATGTCGACGTTCCCATGAGTCGCCGCCTCTTCGGCGAAGACCGCAGCCATGATGGCGAATGCGCTCACGAACCGGACGAGCCCTCTGAGCTCCTTGTTATTGTCCGAGATCGAGTCCGCCTTCTTGTAAGCTTCCTGTAGCGCTCGCCTGAGATCCGATCCCTTGCGCGAGGACATCGCGCTCGCCATATTGTTCAATCCCTTGGCCCCATCCGCGTTGTCGCCCAGAGCTGTGATGAAATCCTTGATGCCCGCGCCGTTATCTTCCAGGATCACGAATGCCGATTCGGCCGTGGCGATATCCACGAAATCGCCCGTAAGCTTGCCGTAGTATTCGAGAGCGCAATCCTTGTCTCCGTCGTTGAAGCAGGCCCGGGCTCGCGAGAGATATTGCTCGTTCGTGCCGGGGCTATCCATGAATCCAAAGATATTGCAGCCAGTGAGCGCGGCCAGGCTGGCCAGGCCGAGTAGGACATGCTGAGTGCGGGTCTTCACGTTGATTCTCCTTAATTTGGAATAGGAGATCTCAGGTTAAGAAGAAGACCGGATCTTAGCAAGGATGGTTTTGACCTGCGCGCGAAGGCTGTTGATGTCCGACGTGTTTTCGATGACGAAATCCGCGACGCGCTCGCGCTCCTCGTCGGAGATCTGCGAAGCCAAGATTTTGTCGGCGAGCTCGGGGTCGCTTGCGTCGCGCTCGATGAGTCGTTCGCGACGAAGTCCGGTTGGCGAGCTGACCACGATCAGTCCATCGAGATCCCGATAGCGTCCGGTTTCGACCAGGAGAGCGGCCTCGTAGATCACGATGGCCCGGTCTTCGCCTTCGGGAGCCTGCTCCGCCAGTTTTTTGGCGCGCGCTAGGCTTTCCCGAGCGATCAAGGGGTGAAGGATCGCCTCAAGCTCCGCCCGTGCGCCTGGATCGTTGAACACGATCTCACGCAGTTTCTCGCGATCCGCGGTGCCGAAGCGAGCTTGGATCGCGGCATGGGCAGCGCCACCTGGGGCGTTCAGCTCTCGCGCGATTTGATCGGCATCGAGAGTCGCCGCTCCTTCTTCTGCGAAGAGGCGGGCCACCGTCGATTTCCCTGATGCGATCCCGCCGGTGAGGCCCCAAAGCTTCATGGTTGCCGACCTTTCTCAGTGGCTTTGGCTTCGTTGGTGGCATTGCCCTTTTCCGCGGCTTCGGCCCTCTCAGTGGCTTTGGCCTCGTCCCAGTAGCGATCCATCTCCTCCAGCGGAACCGAGCCCAGCTCCTTGCCGCTTTCCTTGATCCTTCGTTCGACATGGCGAAAGCGACTCTCGAACTTGCCCAGGGTCTTTCGGAGCGCGTCTTCGGGGTTGATCTTCATCAGGTAGGCGACATTGGCGATCGTGAAAAAGAGATCGCCGATCTCGGACTCCATCTTGGCGCGAAGCGCTTCTTTATCGCCGTCAGGAGCCTTTTCAAACGCCTGCACTTCCATTTTGAATTCGGCCAGCTCTTCTTCGATTTTCGAGAGGGGCCCGGCCATATCGGGCCATTGAAACCCGACTTTCGTGACCTTCTCGATCACCCGCGCCGCTTTTTGAAGGGAGGGGAGGCTCTTAGGCGTCCCATCGAGGATCGACGACTCCGGCTGAGCGGACTTTTCTTTGGCCTTCTGCTTTTCCCAGCTTGCCAGCGCGCTATCCGCGCTTTCGGCTTTGACGTCTCCGAAGACGTGCGGATGGCGGCGAACCAGCTTCTCGTCCAGCCCGCGCGCGACATCATAGATGTCGAATGCGCCGGCTTCCCGGGTCATCTCCGAGTGAAGCAGGACCTGCATCAGCAAGTCGCCCAGCTCTTCTTTGAAATTCGCCTGGATCCTCTCGTTCTTGAGGTCTTCGGTCGAATGGATCTGATCGAGCACATCGAGCACTTCATAAGCTTCTTCCACCAGATGCGGCCTCAGACTCTGGTGCGTTTGCTTTCGGTCCCAGGGGCATCCGCCAGGCGCACGGAGGCGATGCACGGTTTCGATGAGGTGAAGGAGGATCTTGGGCTTTTCTTGGTCCATGACCGAGCGATACCACAATCCTATCGATCCTGGCCCATTTTACCCGGCGACCGCCGGGTTCCTCGTTGAAGCCTGAACGGGAGGATGCTAACCCCAGAGCGTGGCTGCTATTCGAGCAAAAAAGAGGACCCGAAGAAAAAGCCTCCAAAGGGAAAAGCCCGCATTCCGGGCCCGAAGCGTATCCAAGGCCGGTAGTGTGTCCCAGCCCCGAAAACGGAACCCCCGAAAGGAAAAGTCCAGGTCTCAGGCCGGAAGCTTGTCCCGGTCCCGGAGCCTGTCTCATTCCCAATGGCGACAGTGGGCGGATCGTCGCGTTAAGGCGATCCTGACCCATGCTCAAGCTCTGCCCGGATTGAAGAAAAGGGGCCCGCGCTCAGGCGGCTTGGGATGGACGGTCGACGTGAGCCTGGTCAGCGCTCCGAAAATGACCGTGCTCAACGACCGGTATCGAGGCAAGCGCTACCCGACGGATGTGCTGAGCTTTCCCGCGCCTCAAGCGATCTACGATCAGGGGTGGCTAGGCGAGCTGATCCTTTGCCTGCCTGTTGCCAAGCGCCAGGCCAAAGAGCGGAACCATTCGCCGCTTCGCGAGCTCGACATCCTTCTTGTTCACGGCGTGCTGCATTTACTGGGTTTTGATCATGAGAAGAGCGTCAAGGAGAGCAGGCAAATGGCTGCTTGGGAGCGAAAGCTTCTCGAAGAGATGGGGCTCCCTGGCCGGCTGGCGGGTCTTATCGAGCGCAACCTTGATCCAAGATCCGAAATCAGCTAAATTGCGAAAGATATGACTATTTCTAACCAGACTATCTTGGCACCTCATGAGATCCGCGAGCGGCTTTCCGGCATGAAGGAAAAGCTCGACTTCCTACGAGGTTCTCTTTGACCTCCCGGTCAAAACACGTCGAATCCACGAACTCACCGATCTCTCTCTCCAACCCGACTTCTGGAACGACAACCGGAGGGCTAAAGTCCTCACGCAGGAAAAGTCGCGCCTCGAAGCCGAGGTGAATGAGTTTCAGGAGCTGGAACGCAATTTCAATGACGCAGAGACTCTCTTCGGGCTTGCTCAAGAGGAGAGCGACGAAACGGCCTTGCGCGAAGTGGCCGCGATGGTTGACGGCCTTTACGCTCAGTTCGAAAAGGTCGAGTTCCGCAAGATGCTCTCCGAGGAGGCCGATCCTCTCAATGCGATCGTGACGATCAACGCAGGTGCTGGCGGCACCGAATCGCAGGACTGGGCGCAGATGCTGCTCCGCATGTACCAGCGTTGGGCGCAAGCCAAAGGCTTCAAGGTCGAGCTCATCGACGCGCTTCCCGGCGAAGAAGCGGGGATCAAGAGCGCGATGCTGACCATTTCGGGAGAAAACGCCTATGGCCTTCTCAAGTCCGAAGCGGGAGTGCATCGCCTGGTGCGGATCTCGCCTTTCGATTCGAATGCGAGACGGCATACTTCGTTCACCAGTGTCTTCGTCACGCCTGAGGTCGACGACAACTTCGAAGTGGTGATCAATCCCGCCGATCTTCGTATCGACGTCTACCGTGCCGGCGGCAAGGGCGGTCAGGGCGTCAATACGACCGACTCCGCGGTTCGCATCACCCACTTGCCCACGGGCATCGCGGTGGCCGTTCAGCAGGAGCGCTCGCAGCTCAAGAACAAGGATCTGGCGATGAAGATCCTGCGCTCCCGCCTCTATGAAAGGCATATGGAGGAAGAGCGCAAAAAGCAGGCTGCGATCGAGGACTCCAAGAAGGATATCGCTTGGGGAAGCCAGATCCGCTCTTACGTTCTTCACCCTTACAAGATGGTCAAGGACCATCGGACCGGGTTCACTGTTCCCACGGCCGAAAAAACTCTCGATGGGGAGCTGGACGGCTTCATGAAGGCCTACCTCACTTGTCGGATTACCGGGGAGTGGGCTCGCGGCGGCTCGGACGAAGTCTAAAGGTTGGCTAGTTTTTGGCGAAGTCGAGTAGCTGACTAGGTTCGGACGAAGTCGAGTGACTGACTCGACTCTGACGAAGTCGAATGGCTGGCCAGGGTTTGAAGAAAGTCGAATTTCAGGCAAACTTAAGTTCACCAGGGAATGGACGATTGCGCGCAAGGCGCCAAGCGTCGCGAGGAGAGCGCTATGGTCACCAAAGCCCAGCGGAGACGCCTGTTTCGGGACTTGGATCGGGTGGATCCCGAGTTCTTCAAGAAGGTTGAGCCTTTTTTAGAGGGGCTTTTTAACTACTACTTTCGCTGCGAGATCGACGGCTGGGAGCACATCTCCGAGGATCCGGCCGAAAAGCGGCTTTACGTCGGCAACCACAACGGTCTTCTCACCTTCGAAGTGCTGATGCTGGCTTATGCCTGGTACAAGCGCTACGGCTTCACGCGCCGGTCGCTTGGGCTCGCGCACGGGATCGCGGTGAACACCCCGTTCTTTCGTTGGCTCACCCCCCGATTGGGAGCGATCCCCGCCGATCCCGAGGTCGCCGCGGAGGCGTTCGAGCGCGGCTACTCGCTTCTGGTCTATCCCGGGGGCGAGAAGGAGGCCATGCGCAACTATCTGGCCCGCAAGAAAGTCGAATTCTTCGGGCGCAAAGGCTTCATTCGGCTCGCGCTCAAAAGCAAAGTTCCGATCCAGCCCATCGTGAGCATCGGGGCGCATGAGAGCTACGTGATTCTCCACCGGGGCGAGGAACTCGCCGAGAAGCTGGGGCTCAAAGAGAAGTTCCGGCTTCACGGGGTGCCGATCACTTTCCGAGGGATTTTCTTCTTGTGGTGCGTAGCTACCGGGGTCTTCACATTCTTCCCGTTGCTCCTCGCTCCATCGGCCTTCGCCTCGATTTTCGTTCCGCTGCCGGCCAAGATGAATTTCAAGATCCTGCCGCCCATTGACGTCTGCGCCATGATGGATCCGAATCTTTCGGAGGAGGAGAACCACCAGCGCATCTACGACCATATCGTGGGCGTCATGCAGGCGGTGCTCTCCGCGGAGTATGAAAAGCGGAAGTACCCGATCCTGGGATAAGGGGCTTTGGGATGAAGCGGACGGCTGAGAATTCAATGATCCCGGGCAGGTAGAGTCCCTTGGGGTAGTTCGCGCCCCCAGAATTTTGGTTTGACTTTGGTTCCTGGCTGCACTAGTTCTGTCGTTTCTCAAATCGGGTTTCTAAATGCGGGGGTGTAGTTGAGTTGGTTACAACGTCGCCCTGTCACGGCGAAGGCCGCGGGTTCGAGTCCCGTCACTCCCGCCATTTATCAGTAACTCGAACCGTTTCCTCCGATCCGTGACAGGGAGGAACAAAAACGGGGGTCTTCCCCATCACGTGGGGCATGAGAATTTCGCGCCGTTTAATTTCTGAT
>CAYNDM010000016.1:18444-19989 GCA_964395265.1 uncultured Bacteriovoracaceae bacterium | reverse complement strand
CCTCAGGAGAGATCCTGGCCCTGCTCTGGATCCTGGGGGTTTTTCTCATGCGGCCCCTGAGGCAGTTCCCATGGGTTCTGGTCATCGGATTGGATTCTCTGTCCTCGATTCGTCGCTTGCAGGAGGCGTTCGGGCGAAGCGCGAGCGATCCCAAGGTGATCGAAACGAACGAAGAGCGCCCGACCTCTCCTGAGCTCGCTCTCGAGATCCGATCGCTGCGTTTGCAGATCGGGGGCGAGACGATCCTCGAGGACATCGACCTGAGCGTCCGTGACGGCGAGCTTTTGGCCATCGTCGGCGAAGTCGGCTCCGGCAAGTCGATGTTGCTTCAATCTTTGTTGGGAGAGACGGGAGCCACTTTCGCCCGCTTCGCGGTGTTCGGTAAAGCGGGCACGGGCCCGCTGGATCCGCAAATCCGGTCTCAGTTCGCTTTTGTTCCGCAGGAAGGGTTCACGATGAGCGCTTCCCTTCGCGAAAACGTGGTTTTTGAATACGATGCCGATCGTGAAACGGACGAGGAAGCGCTTCATTCCCTATCGGTCGCTCAGTTCGACGTACGCGAAGAGGGGGTTGCTCAAGGGCTGGACGCCGAGATCGGCGAGCGAGGAGTCAATCTTTCCGGGGGACAGCGCCAACGTGTCGGTTTGGCGCGGGCTCATCTGGTGGATCGCCCTTTGGTCCTTCTCGACGACAGCCTGAGCGCCGTGGACGTCGATACGGAACGTTGCCTGGTCGAGGAGCTTTTGGATGGCGCCTGGAAGGGGCGCACACGAATCCTGACCACGCATCGGATGTCGGTGCTTCCACGATGCGATCGAGTGGTGATGTTGGAAAAAGGGAGAATCGTCCTCGAAGGCACTTACTCGGATCTGATGGAGCGCTCTCGGAAATTCAGGGAGTTTGTGACGAGCACGAACGAGAAGGCCAAGCGCCAGGAAGGCGAGTCCACGGGGCCGATCGCCGTTTCGGGGAGCGCCATTTCTGAGAGCATCGTTTCAGAAAGCGCAGAGGAGGTTTCGGATGCGTGACGCCTCCCAAAAGGATCGTGCCTTTCTTCAGTCGGAGCGCGAGTTCCATGGCGGATATTCGAGCTCGATCTTCGACACAATCCGGCAGTCCTATCGCCCTTATCTCGGCGCTACGATCACCTGCCTGCTTTTCGGGCTGGTAGGGCGTGCGCTGCTCCTGGCCAACGCAAACGCGGTGGGCTATTGGGTGGATTCGTTTTGCCGGCCTCCGAGCGAATGCCAACCTCTGCCAGGGCCTTTGAGCGGGTTCACGAACGGAGATTTCGTTGCTCTGCTGGCGCTCATGACTGCGCTGGGCTTTCTGTTCACCGCGATCTACCGGATCTGGTTCTCGCGGATCTCCTGCTCGGCGGTCAGCCAGATTTATGATGAGACCACCCTGCGGACTTCGCGCCTGCCCATGGTTTTCTTCGACCGAAATCCCGCGGCCAGGATCGTCACTCGGTTCTCCAGCGCCGATAACCACTTCGTCCGTATATTCGGGCAGGGCAATCCGATCCGTCTCTCGCCTGCCCTC
>CAYNDM010000016.1:17790-18434 GCA_964395265.1 uncultured Bacteriovoracaceae bacterium | reverse complement strand
ACTATAACCACGTCTTCCGTATTTTCGGGGGGCCGCTCTCCGAGTTTATTTCGCTGATTTTCGATCTTCTGGCCATGACCATCCTCATTGGCGTGGCCAGCCCCTGGTATCTCCCGTTCTGGCTGCTGATGGGAGTGTTGAATTACTCCGTCTATCGCGCCAATCTCGAGCGGCTTCGCAAAGAGCGCCGAGACTTGGCGTTGAGCCGTTCCCCTTCGATCGCTCACTTCGCGGAGACCGCCCAGGGCGCTGGCACGATTCGGGTCTTCGGCAAGCAGGAGTCGTTCATCTAGCGGTTTTAGCTTCTGAATGATCGCTACCTGGGTCAGAGAATGCGTACGGCCGGAGTCCTGGCCCGATTCGCTTTTCAGATGGGCTTCTTGACCACGGTCGTGTTCCTGCTGACGGGGCTGACGGGTGCGTGGCTGGTGACCAGCGGGAAGGTCAGCCTGGGGTCGATCGGCGTGGCGTTCACCTACATCGCGCTATCCAGACATATCCTGCAAGCGTTCTTCGAGTGGCTAGCTCAGTTCGAAGAAGCGATGACCGGGATGGAACGCTTGAATGAGTACCTGCGGATGCCGATGGAGGCTGGCGTGGCGTTGCCTGCTTCGGCGGCCTTCAGTACGGGGCACCCGTTGGTT
>CAYNDM010000016.1:7744-17780 GCA_964395265.1 uncultured Bacteriovoracaceae bacterium | reverse complement strand
GATCGGAGCGCTCCCAGTGCGGCGGGCATCGAGGTTCAGGGGCTTTGGTTTCGGTATCGAAGCGATCTCCCCGCCGTCTTGCGTGACGTTTCGATCCAGATCGCCGCCGGAGAGAAGGTCGCGGTGATTGGAAGAACCGGATCGGGAAAAACGAGTTTCGTTCAAGCGCTCTATCGACTTTATCCGCTCGAAAAAGGTCGGATTCGGATCGCTGGCGTCGAACCCAGAATGACGCCGCTGGCGAACGGGGAGTCCCTGGGGCCGAACGAGGTTGAAATGGCGCGCTACCGCTCGATGATTGCGCTGATTTCCCAGGAGCCCACGCTCTTTTTGGGAACATTGAGGGAGAATCTGGCTGTGCCGGGGATCCGAAGTGACGCCGAGCTGCTCGAGGCCCTGGAGCGAGTGCAATTTATCGCTTCGGCCGCCGAAGGACCTCGGATCCTGGATTTTCAAATCGAGGAACGGGGGCGCAATCTCTCCGCCGGCGAGCGACAGCTGGTCTGCATCGCACGCTGTCTTTTGCAGGATGCCCCGGTCGTCGTTCTCGATGAAGCAACGAGCGCCGTGGATCCTCAGTCGGAGCGGATCCTGACGCGCGCGACAGAAGAGTTTTTCAGGGGCAAGACCCAGCTCATCATCGCTCACCGTCTATCGACGATTCGTCATTGTGATCGAGTGCTTTGGCTCCAGGATGGTCAGGTTCGGATGATCGGGACCCCTGAGCAGATCCTGCCTGAGTTCGAGAAAGCCAGGCTCAGTGCTCGAATCAGCGAGCTTGAACTCTCTCCTATGGGTTCGTGAATCAGTTCGACTTCTGAGATGGGTCTGCCACCTGAGAAGGGGTCTGTCTTCATTGGATGAGTCCGTTTTCAATGCGGACCGTGTATAGAAATTTTACATATCGATTACTCGATTCCATGGATAGCGGATAAAAAATTCAAGTAAGCGGCGCGTAAAGCGGCCAGCTGGCATTGACAGTGTATGGGCGCTCGATAGAATGGCGGGGTCTTCACACGAAGAGCAGTACTCGCCTAGCCTCATGGAGGGCTTGTAATGGAGAATGGAATCTCTCGGTTGGCAGGTAGGCTCACCCTGATATTGGGGTGCGTCGTTCTTGGAGTCACGTCCTCAGCACTCGCAGCATCTCCCAGCGGATCGACTCCTCTGGCAGAGCATGTTCCTGGCGAGTTGATCGTCAAACTCAAACCCAGCTTTTCTGCCGCAAGCGCGCGGACGTCGACAATCTCTGCGCTGTCCAAGGTTTTAGGGGCGGGTGCAGTGCTCGAAATCAAGGCGTTTGAGACGGATGGACAGCTGCATAAGGTGCGTCTCAAAGACGGAAACCAGATCATGCCTGCTCTTCAGGCTCTCGGTCAGGTCGACGCGGTCGAGTATGCCGAACCAAACTATATCTATCGGATTTCAGCCGAACAGCCGCAGGCTGTTCCGAACGATCCTGACTTTGCCAAGCTTTGGGGACTGAAGAATACGGGGCAAACCGATAAAGACGGCCAAGTAGGCCTGGTAGGATCGGACATCAATGTATCGCCCCTCTGGGATAACGGGATCACCGGAAGCCGCGATATCGTGGTCGCGGTCATCGATACAGGGATCGACGTCAATCACCCAGACCTGAAGAGCAATATCTGGGTCAATGCGGGCGAGATCCCCGGAAACGGAATCGATGACGACGGCAACGGCTTCATCGACGATGTGCATGGCTGGAACTTCGCATCAAAGACGAATGATCCCAACGATGACCACAGCCATGGTTCCCACTGTGCCGGCACCATCGGGGGGTCGGGCAATGACGGCGTCGGGATCGTAGGCGTCAACTGGCAAGTTTCGATGATGGCGCTTAAGTTTCTCCAAAAGAACGGTAGCGGGACTCTTGAAGCTGCTGTCGAATCGATCAACTACGCTCGTCAGAACGGCGCTCATATCATCAGCGCGAGCTGGAGTGGGGGTGGGTTTTCGCAGACGCTTTTCGACGCCATTGCGGCGACCCGCGATGCCGGGATACTTTTCGTGGCGGCGGCAGGCAACGATCGCTCGAACACGGATATGCGTCCCGCGTATCCTGCCAGCTTCCAGATTGAGAACATTATCGCGGTGGCCGCTACCGACAATCGAGACGGTTTGGCCAGCTTTTCAAACTATGGCGCCCGAACGGTCCACGTCGCTGCTCCGGGGAAGAACATCTTGAGCTGCTTCAAAGAAGGTGGGTACGGGATCTATAGCGGCACGTCGATGGCGGCTCCTCATGTTTCGGGGATTGCGGCTCTGTTGCTTTCCGCGAACCGGGCGATGACGTTTGGTGAGTTGAAGACGCGCCTGATCCAGACCAGTGACCCGGTCCGATTGCTTCGAAGCAAGGTCAGCGCGAAAGGTCGTGTGGATGCCGAGAACGCATTCAACAACCATGTTCCTCCGACCGATGACCCGCCTGAGGAACTCTGGCGCGACGTCGAATTCGCCCTCGAGTCCGATCATCCTTATGCCAGCGGAACAAATCAAAGCTGGGAGATCCATGAACCGGGTGCTCAGTACATTCGGGTGGTTTTCGAGAAAGCTGAGTTGGAAACGAACTATGACAAGGTGATGATCCTGGATGCGTCGGGCACCGCAGTCGACCAAGTGACCGGAAAGGTGAGCAATCATGTCACCGAGTACGTGAAGGGAGATCGCCTGACGCTGAGACTGACCAGCGATTCCTCGGTCAATTGGTGGGGTTTCAAGATCAGCAAGATTCAGGTGATCCGCTGAGCTTAAAGCGTAAAGGATGAGTCAACTGAGAATCGGATTTCAGATTCGGGACCTGGGGCGCTTCGTCGCCCTAGGTCTTTTTTTATGCGGGGCTTTTTGCGCTGACGCGGCCGAAGCAGAGGTGATCGTTTCTCCATCTCCGGCGACGTCTCCGATAGCGTCTCCATCTCCGGCGACGCCTGCAGCTGCATCATCGCCTTCGACGTCTTCTCTCTCGACTGCGGAGCAGAAGAGCTTGCTCAGGGAGTTCAAAAGAGCGCAGTTTTCTGAGCTTCAGGCGCTGCGCCATCGCCACCGCCTTGAGGCTCGCGAGCTTCGGGCCTCGCATCGCGCTAAAATTCGTGAATGGGAAGCCAAGGAAAAAACGGCTCGGCACGAGTACTTCGCCGCGAACCCAAAAGGACGCGAGCGTCGCGCCTACGTCAAGGATTATAAGCAAAGATATGAGGACCTGCGGTCGACGCTCGAAGCCGAGCGCAAGCAGCGTGAACGAGAGCGCGAGGAACAGGCGAATTCGCTTCGCCAAAAGCAAGCTCGGAGGCTAAAGGAGTTTCGCTCCTATCTGGACCGCGGCGAGCAGCCTCCTTCCGAGCTTTGGCCGGACCGCGGCGGCTGATCGGTCGGACTGACTCCCCTGGTTCCTGGCTCTGCGTCTGTTGCTGGCGCTGTCTCTGGATCTGACGTCGCTCCTGGCTCTGGCAGCGGTCAGCGGACAAAAAACAGGATTAGGAGCGCGTCCTTTCGACGCTGATCACGCCTTTCTTGCCTTCGAGGGCGCTGGTGACCTTCTTGAGTTGGCTCAGATCGCCGACTTCGACGTCGAAAATCGCAATCGCCTTCTTGTCCTTGGTGGTTCGGATATTCGCCGAGGCGATATTGACTCCGCAGGCCGCGATAGTCTGGGACATCAGGGCCAGAAGGCCTGGCTGGTCCAACGACAAGACTCGAATCTTCACGTGGCGCTTGAGCTCGGCCCTCTCTCCGAGGTTCCATCTCACGTCGACGCGGCGGGCTTGATCGCTATCGAGCGCCTTGGTGCAGGTGGCGGTGTGCACGGTCACCCCTCTGCCGCGGGTGATGAAGCCGATGATGCTGTCGCCAGGCAATGGATTACAGCAACGGCCGAAGCGCACGAGCACGTCATCCAAGTTAGCCACGGTAATCGCGTTTCGGCTTTCAGCCCGGCGCCGGGCGGCGTTGAAGACCTTGCGCAAGAAACTTTCGTCTTCCGCCTTGGCTGCCTCGACCTTCTTCTCGAGCGCTTCCTTGGGAAGCGCGATGCTCACCACCGTGTCGGGCGTCAGCCGCCCATATCCGATCCCGATGTGAAGCTCATCGAGCGTTCGCAGTCCCATCTCCTGGACGGCACGCTGAAGCTCGCCCGATTTATCCATTTTGCTGAGCGAGGTGCCGTACTGGCGAAGTACCTTGTCGAGCATGGCTTTGCCCAGCTCGAGCGCGCGTTCCCGCTCCTGCTGCTTGATCACCGCGCGGATCTTGGCCTTGGCCCGCGAGCTGCGAACGATCTTGAGCCAGTCCTTCGAAGGAGTTTGAGAAGGAGAGGTGATGATCTCGATCGTGTCGCCCGACTTGAGACGGTACTTAAGGGGGACGATCTTGCCGTTAACCTTGGCGCCGACGCATCTGTTGCCGACATCCGTGTGGACGGCATAGGCGAAATCGAGCGGGGTGGCTCCGTGCGGAAGCTCTTTGACTTCTCCTTTTGGGGTGAAGACGAATACGTCCTCGGCGAATAGATCGATTTTCACCGTTTCGAGGAACTCGTTGGGGTCGCTGAGGTCCTTGTGCCACTCGAGCAGGCGATGGACCCAGTTGACGTTTTCGCGGGACTTGGTGTCGAACTTGCCCTCTTTGTACTTCCAATGAGCGGCGATGCCCGCCTCGGCAACGGAGTTCATTTCCTGCGTGCGGATCTGGATCTCGACGCGTTCCCCTGAAGGGCCGATGACGGTGGTGTGGAGGGATTGGTAACCATTGGCCTTGGGCATCGCGATATAGTCTTTGAACCTCCCGGGCACCGGCTTGTAGGTCGCGTGGATCACCCCGAGCGCCTTGTAGCATTCGGTGATGTTGTCAACGACGATCCTGAACGCGATGATGTCGAAAACCTGCTCGAAATCGACGCTTCGCCGCTCCATCTTCTTGTAGATGGAGTAGAAGTGCTTGGCGCGGCCGGAGATATGGGCTTTGATGTCGTATTCGTCGAGCTTCTCGCGGAGGATCTCGGTGACCTCCTCGATGTACTTCTCGCGCTCGCGCTTCTTGCGAGTCACTTTCTGCGCGAGCTTGTAATACACGTCCGGGTGCAGATAGCGGAGGCAAAGATCCTCGAGCTCCTGCTTGATCCAGGCGATCCCCAGCCGGTTCGCGATCGGCGCGTAGATATCCAGGGTCTCCTGGGCGATCGCGTGCTGCTTGTGCGCGGGCAGGTGCTCCAGGGTTCGCATATTGTTCAGGCGGTCGGCGAGCTTGACCAGGATCACCCGGATGTCCTTGGCCATCGCGATGATCATCTTGCGGAAATTTTCGGCCTGTTTCTCCTCGGAAGTCCTGAAAGTCATCTTCGAGAGTTTGGTCACGCCCTCGACGAGCTCAGCCACGTCCTTCCCGAATTCCTTCTCGATCTGTTCTGCGGTGGCAGGCGTGTCCTCGACCGTGTCGTGAAGCAGGCCGGCCACGATGCTCGGGATATCGAGCTTGAGATCGGCCAGCGTCTGGGCGACCTCGGTCGGATGGATCATGTAAGGGTCGCCGCTCGAGCGGAGCTGCCCCTTGTGAGCGTTCTCCGCGAAGTGGAAGGCCTTCTCCACCAGCTCCAGCTTGGCGTCCGGGTAGTAGCTCTTGATCGTATCGGTGATCGTATGAAGCGAGGCCTCTCTTTGCTTCGTCATGCCCGTCCTTCGATGATTCCCCGGATCACGCCCTTGAGCTCGTCGTAAGCGCGCTCAAGATCGTCGTTGATAATGATTCGATCGAACTGGGAGGAGGCTTTCATTTCGTCCCTGGCGTTCTGAAGCCTACGCTGGATGGTTTCTTCCGAGTCCGTTCCCCGGGAGCGAAGTCGTTTCTCGAGCGTTTCAAGGTCGGGAGGGGAGATGAAGATGGAGTAGCATTGGTCGCCGTACGACTTACGAAGGCTGTCGGCTCCCTGGACATCGATATCCAGCAGGACGATCTTTCCGTCCAGGTTCGCCTGCTCGATCACCCGCTTGGAAGTCCCGTAATAGTTGCCGTGCACCAACGCCCACTCCGCGAACCGTCCTTCGCGGATCATCGCTTCGAACTCCTCTTTGGAGTGAAAGAAGTATTCCCTGCCGTGCCGCTCGGCCCCGCGGGGCGCTCGAGTGGTCGATGAAATGGAAAGCATGAGCTCCGGGAAGTCAGCCAGGAGCCTGTGGCATAAAGTTGTTTTTCCGGCTCCGGAGGGAGCTGAAAGCACGATGAGCTTTTTCATTCGAGATTCATCACCTGTTCGCGGAGCTGCTCGAGTCGGACCTTCATCTGCACCACTTCCTCGCTGATGCCGAAGTCCTGCGCCTTGTTGCCGAGCGTGTTGATCTCGCGATGAAGCTCCTGAAGGATGAAATCGAGCTTCCTTCCGACCGGGCCTCCGGCGTTCAGGACTTTTCGGAAGTGATCGATATGCCCCTGGAAGCGAGTCAGCTCCTCCTCAATGTCCGTTCTGTCCAGCAGAAGCGCCAGCTCCTGGGCGATGCGACTTTCGAGGACGGCCTGCGCTGAAGACTCCGACATCGGGTACGCCTCGAAGATCGATTTTACCCGCGCCCTGATCTTTTCCTTGTAGGCGGACTCGCAAGCCGCCCGGCTCTGGCGGAGCAGGGCGATCTTGCCTTCCAGCTCATCTAACCCTTCTCGAAGGGTTATCTCAAGGGCTGCGCCTTCGGTTCGGCGCATTTCCTGAAGTTTCGAGAGAGCATCTTGGACGAGCGGCTCAATGCTGTTCCAAAGCTCCTCGGCAGGCGCATCGGCGGAAGCGCGGCTGAGCACCTCGGGGAGGGAGGCGATGTCGATGCTTCGAACTGAGTCAGTCAGCCCTAGGGTCTTCTGGATGGCCCGAATGGCTTCGTAGTAATTCGCTGCCAGGGCGAGGTTTGGGTGGATCACTGTCGCGGCTTCGTCCGCGCAGCCTTGCCGGTCGATCTTGAGGTCGACCGCTCCTCGGCTCAGGCGCGCTTGGATCAGCGAGCGCAGAGGATTCTCGATCGATGCCAGATCCCGGGGAAGCCTGAGCTTGATGTCGAGAAAACGGTGGTTGAGGGTTTTGACCTCGATGCGAATCCTGCTTTCGCGCAGCTCCCCCTCGAGGGAGCTGAAGCCCGTCATGGATCTGACCTGCGTGGAGATTTCGGGGCGGCTCATGCTCGAGGCGAGTCCTTTGAGGTGGGGCCAGGAGCATGGGCGATGGCGATCTTGCCCATTTCTCGGAACTTCTCGATGCGAACGCTCATCAGTTTCTTGTTCGCCGCGCTTTTTTCGTTCAGCATCGGATCCAGGTGCTCGGCGATCTTCTGGCGCATGCATTCGAAAGCCGCGTTCCAATCGCGATGCGCGCCGCCTTTGGGCTCGGGAATGATATCGTCGATCACCCCCATTCGGAGCAGGTCGGGCGGATTCATCTTCAGCTTGGCACTAGCTCTTTCGGCCAAAGTCGAGTCGCTCCAGAGAATCGATGCGCAGCTCTCCGGTGAGATAACCGAGTACGTGCTGAACTCCTGCATCAGGACCTTGTTGGCGATCCCGATCGCTAGCGCGCCGCCAGAGCCCCCTTCGCCGATCACGATGGCGACCGTGGGCACGTTCAGCTGAAACATCTTATGGATGCACTCGGCGATGGCCTGGGATTGGCCTCGCTCCTCGGCATCCAACCCGGGATAGGCCCCAGGCGTGTCGATAAAGGTGACGATCGGCATTCGCGAGCGCTCCGCCAGATCCATCAGGCGCATGGCCTTTCGGTAGCCTTCGGGCTTCACCATCCCGAAGTTGCGCTCCATTTTTTGCTTGGTGGTGCGGCCCTTCTGCTGTCCGAGAATCATCACGGGGAGGCTCTTCTTGCTTTTCCCTCCGACTGTCCAGGTGGCGATCCCACCTAGCAGAGCCTGGTCGTCGGCGAAAAGCCGGTCTCCGTGGAGCTCCATGAAATCCGGAAACAGGGCGTCCACGTAGTCGCGCGTATAGGGCCGGTTGGGATGGCGCGAGAGCTGCACTTTTTGCCAGGGAGTGAGCTTTGAATAGGTCTCGTCGATCAGGCTCTCGACCTTTCTTTCAAGCACTTTGATCTCGTCGCTGAAATCAACGCCTTCTTGGCGGGCGAGCTCGCGAAGGTCCTGGAGCTTCTTCTCTAAAGTGACGATGGGCTTTTCAAAATCGAAAAATGCTTCCATGGAAGTGCCAAAGCTAGCACGCCCAATCACCTCAGTCTATTGGGTTTCCCAGCCCACTACGCGCCCGTTTTCGAAGTAAACAATGCGGGCCCGGCTGGTGCTCCAGGGGCTCGAAAGCCCCTCGAAGTAGATCCAGCGCTGGTTGCCGTAACGGGGATCCCCCGCCATCTGCACGTCACGGGGTTCGCCCCAAACGTTGCGAACGTCGCTCATCTGCATTCCCAGGACCAGATCCCTTTCCTGTAGGCCATGCCGAACACGGATTCGTCGCAGCTCTTCAGCGGCTTCGAAAGCTTCCCGCTCGCGGGTCTCGAGCTCGGCGATGCGGTCCGACTCGCTCATCGAAAAAAGAGAAGGGGTGGAGCAGGCGGTAAAAAGAAAGAAAAAGGTGACTAATAGTATCAATTTTAACGGTTTCATGGGGCCTCCATGCCTCCACCGTTTTTATCGGAGGGAGGCACGAACAGCTTGAGCTCTTTAGGCTTGGCTCGGCACCTGTACTCTCATACCCTAAAAGGAGAAATGAGCGATTCCAATCAGGAACCTCCCACTCAGCCCGGACCTGACCCCTCGTCTGAGTCGGCAGGAATAAAACAAAGACGCAAGGCGTCAGACCGTCTCAAGTCGAACTTCCGTCATCTGATGGATGAGGCACGGGTTCTGGTGCTGGGCCCATTTTCGGGGGATCGTCCGACCCGGAGAATGTCGCTCTTCTTCCTTGCCAGCCTGGTCAGCGTGCTGCTGGTGCTTGGCATTGCTTGGAATCGGGCTCGTGAGGTTCGCCTCGAGCGCCAGAGAATCGCGGCTGAAACCGAAGCACGACTTCAGAAGGAAGCCGCCGAGAAGCTTGCTGAGGAGAATCGGCGCAAGGACACGGTTCGGAGCCTGGGACACTTCACGATCCAGTTGAGGAAGGACCCAGACGCTCCCCGGCGTCCCGGAGTCCAGAACTTGGCCGAAGTGGAGGTCGTGATCGAGTGTGATTACAACTCGACCTGTTCCTACGTGAAAGAGCATGGAGTCGAGGCCCGCAATCTTCTCATCGAGCTTTTTTCGGATGTTGATCGACGGGAGCTTCTTTCCAGGGACGGCAAGGACCGCCTGAAGCGCGCGATTTCCCGTAAGCTGAACCGATGGCTTCCCGAAGGGAAGATTCAGAACGTCTATTTTCCGCGACTGATCGTCAGCTGAATGGGGGTTGGCTCCGGGCGATCGCTTGCGAAGGCGAAGTCCCTAAGCCACGAACTCCTCGAAGTCCGCCCGCTTGGGACCCTTGATCTTATGCCGCTTGATCATCTCGAAAAGAGTGCTTCGTGCGACTCCTAGGATCTTCGCCGCCGTTGCGCGGTTTCCTCGCGCGATCCTGAGCGCTTTGAGCAGCATGACTCGCTCCATCTCCTCGAGAGTCAGCACTGCCGCTCCAAGCTCGAGCTCCGGGGATTCCGACAACGAATCGGGACTGACCAGGAACTCGAAAGCATCCTCGTTGAGCACCGGAGAAAATGGCCCTGCCAGCCCACTGGCTCTTTCTACCGCGTGGCGAAGCTCACGGACATTACCGGGCCACCCGTGCGCCTGAAGGCGAAGGATCGCCTTCGGGGAGAGGTGCCGATCGAGCTCCTTGGCGAATTGGGTCGCGAGCATCCGGATGTCTTCAGGGCGAGACCGCAGTGAAGGGATCTCGATCGGCACTGATGCGAGCCGATAGAAAAGATCCCGTCTGAAGCGCCCTTCCTCCACCAGTTTCTTGAGCGGATGGTGAGTAGCGCAGACGATCCGGACGTGGGGCGCGCGCCCGGGGGGGGGGGCCGAGGGGGGGGGGGAGGGAGTGGTCAGGTAGAGCG
>CAYNDM010000016.1:4837-7734 GCA_964395265.1 uncultured Bacteriovoracaceae bacterium | reverse complement strand
GCGGATGGTGAGTAGCGCAGACGATCCGGACGTCGGCCCGCGACGCGCGGTCCGATCCCACGGGCCTGATCTCGCCATTCTCCAGAAAGCGAAGCAGCTTCACTTGAATGTCCAACGGGAGATCGCCGACCTCATCCAGAAAAAGCGTTCCGTTGTGGGCCTGCATCAGTGCGCCTGGGCGTTGGTGTATGGCCCCGGTGAACGCGCCTTTCACGTGGCCGAAGAGCTCGCTTTCCGCGAGCGACAGGGGCAGTGCTCCACAATGAAGGGGTACGAATGGCCCGGCGGCGCGATCGCTCCAGGCATGGATCAGATGCGCGAGCACCTCCTTGCCTGTGCCGGTTTCGCCGGCGAGATAGACGGATAGCGGGGTTCCAGCTGCCTTTTTGGTGGTCCAGAGCACTTTTTTACCTTCCTCTGATTGCGTCAGCCATGCGCGGACCCCTGAAGGAAACGAAGGAAGCGTCAACTCAGAACGGCGATGCTCCAAAGTGAGGACTGTCTCGCCGAGCTTCAAAGGAAGTCCTTCGGGAAAGTGAGCCTCGCGAATCGGCAGATCTCCCAGGCGCGCTGTTTGCGCTCCTTCTTTCACTCGGATCCAATATGGGGAGCGATCTTCTGTATGGCTCAAGTGTTCTCGCACTGCCAGCTGAGGCGAAGCCCAGAGCACGGCAGCCTCGGCGTTGGCGGTCGGATCGCGAAGAAGAATTTGAGCTTCGTTTCCTCTCCCTAGCGTGACTGTCCCGTGAATTTCTTGAGTCAGGGGAACGATACGGGTTTCTCCTGAAGGGTCCTGGATTCGGATTTGCCACATGGTCATACTCCTCTCGGTTTTGTTAGGACGGTGTGTCGGAAAACCGGGCCATCAGCAATTGCCGTACCGAAGAGTTTGCCTTGAGCTTTGAGGGTGGGCTAAGACTGATTCCATGGAATCCCAATCTCCCCATGGCCTGGTTCGCGCGCTTGCTTTGTTGGGGCACCAGACTCTCACTTTGGTCTTAGGCGGCGTGATTGCGGCGAGTTACGTGCTTTCGCAGTTTTGGCTCGCTCATGGGGTGGGCCGAGTGACCGATGCACAGGACCTTTCCAGGGAGCTGAATCGTTTCGATCTCCTACATTCGGGGTGGTTCACATTCGTACTGATCCTGTTGATTTTGAACCTACTCGCGGCGCTCGCCAATTCGGAGATGTCGATGAAGCGCGGAGCGATCCTGATCCGATCGGCGGCGCTGTTGACGGCCGGGGCGCTTCTGACTAACGCCGTCCTGGGCTTTCAAAAAAGGATCCTGATCGGCGAAGGCGAGACCCTGGAGCTCGAGAGCTCGACCCACCGGTCGATTCGCCTGAGCGGAGAGAAACACTACGACGAGGGTGACCTCTCCTCCGTCTGGCTTCGCCTCGAAAGCGATGGAAGGCCGCCGCAAAGCGTTCAGCTCACGTCATCGGGAGGCAGTCGAACTTTTTCGGGCTTCAATCTGAAGCTTTTGGGCTCCTACGGAGATGGCGCGCCCAAAGCCACGCTTCGAGTTTCTCGTCCAGATGGCTCTTACGCTTCGAGTTTTTCCGGGGTTGTTCCTGGGAGAACCCTCGACCTCGAGGGGGCTTCCGCCCGGCTTCTGCAATTAGCGGCGGAGGTCGAGCAATTTGGGGCCGGCGCTCAGCTCGAGTATCGCGAGGGCGCGAAGAAGGCTGAGAGATTTTGGATTTTTCACCGGTATCCCGGCTTCGACGAATCCAGGCGAAAGGGGAGTCGTTATCATTTCGTGCTCGAATCGCTCGTGCCCGGCACCCAAGCGATCCTCTTGGTGAGCAGAAATCCCGCTCGGCCCGTGGTGTGGCTCGGGATCGTGATGCTGGCGGTCTCGATCGGGATCCAATTCATGGATAAGAGAGCACGGAGGCTGAATGGCCGGTGAGTTCGTTCATACCGTAGGTGATATCAGTAATCTCGAAGGCTTGATTGTCCGGGGATTCCTGAAAGGGAGACGAGAACCGCGAATCGCGATGGTGGGGCGATCCAACGTGGGCAAGAGCTCGCTGATCAACGCCTTGGTCGGTGGCCGCGTGGCCCAAGTCAGCAATCAGCCGGGAAAAACCCGTTCGATCCATTTTTATCTGTGGAAGGAAGCGAAGAGGGTCATCGCTGATTTGCCGGGCTATGGCTACGCCAAGACAGGGCATGCCGAGCGGGAGAGATGGTCGACGTTCATCAACGCCTATTTAAAGATGGATGAAGGGCTCGAGCGAGCGCTGGTCCTGCTCGACGCAAGGCATGGACCGACCGACCTGGACGAGCAGGCCATCCGCTTCTTGAGTTTCGAGGCTATCCCCGTTACCTTTGTATTTACGAAGGCAGATACGCTGAAGACGCAAGCGATTCGGGCGTCTCGTCGCAAAGAGGCTCAAGAGGCCTTGAGTCGTCTGGGTTTTGACGCCAGACAGGCATTTTGGGTTTCGAGCAAGACGCGGGCGGGCCTGAAGGAACTGGAAAAGGAACTGAAGGGAATCTGAATGTCTCATCATGTGGTGATCGCACTCCTGATCGAATCAGCGCTCATCGCCGTGACGACGATCCTGCTTGCCAAGCCCCGTTTCGTCTTCGCCAACCCTTCGCCCAACGTGCGTACAGTCACTACCGTCGCGGGGATGATTATGCTCTGCGTGCTTTTCATGTGGTCGGTGGTCTTCGGCTGCGTGCTCTCCATCAACGCGATTTCCTTTTACCGATGAGAGACAAATCGAGCGTCGATGCGATTTCGATCGGAGTAATGGCCCCATCGGCGGTCATTCCTCGAGTCGAGCTCAAGCTCGGGTGCGCCAGGCTTCGCGCCGAGGGTTTCGAGGTGCGCGTGCATCCGCAGGTTTATAAGCGTCATCTCTATTTTGCCGGCACGGAC
>CAYNDM010000016.1:0-4827 GCA_964395265.1 uncultured Bacteriovoracaceae bacterium | reverse complement strand
ATCGACGTGCTCTGGGGCGCGCGGGGAGGCTACGGCGCAACCCGGCTCCTTCCCCTTCTCGATGAGCTGACGCGAAAAATGGGCAAGCCCCGCCGCAAGCTCCTAGTGGGCTATTCGGACGGGACGGCGCTTAGCGAATTCGTTCGAAAGCGATGGGGTTGGGACACGCTCCACGCCCCGATGCTCGGGCTGAAGGAATTCTCGATTCTCCCTGAGTCCGAATGGAGGCCATTGGTGGAGCTGGTGAAAGGCCGAGGCACGGGCTATCCCTGGCACCGCCGCTCCCTTCGCTTTCTCGGGCGTTCGCCAGGCAGGGTGATCGAGGGGGAGCTCGTCGGAGGAAACCTGTCGGTCTGGGTCTCTATGATCGGAACTCGTTTTGAGCCGAGCGTCCGCGGGAAAATTCTCTTTCTGGAGGACGTGGGCGAAGCTCTCTATCGCTTGGATCGAATGGCGACCCAGCTGGCGCAGTCAGGCGGATTGTCTGGAGTCAAGGCATTGGTCCTGGGGACTTTCGAGGGATGTACGGATCCGGTTCCCCCGGTTATGGCAAGCCCTCCCGCGAATTCAGGTGAGCTCAAAAAGATTCTCAAGGAAAAGAGGGGAGACAGCTTCAAGCCGCTTCGCCCAAGGCTCAAGGTCATGCCTACGATCGAAAAGCTTTTTCAGGAGCTGGGCGAAGCCCATGGGATTCCCGTAGCGGTCGGGCTCCCGGTGGGGCATGGCCCGGGACATCCACCCCTCCCTTTGGGAGCGAAGTACCGCCTGGCGCCATCGGGGCGGTTTGAAATGGTTGATTGGAAGTGGCGGAAGGGCGTATCCAAACGCGCCCGAGGGTAGACAGAGGGTCCAGTTTGGGCTAAACCTAGTCCTGCTTTCCGTGGCTCTGTGGCGGAACTGGTAGACGCGCACGACTCAAAATTTTCCGATCCGGGAGATTGGGGTTGTAAGGCGCGGATAGGGGTAGAGTTTTTTTGAAACTGGTAAATGAAATCGAAAAGTTCGCTTCCAGTTTCGCGGTGACGATTAGATATTTGAAATGACTGGTCAATTTGGTTTTTTGAACACGAAACTGGTAAATGGTGATTCGGGGCTTCCTGGCGGAACTGGTAGACGCGCACGACTCAAAATCGTGTATCCTTACGGGTGTGAGAGTTCGATTCTCTCGGAAGCCACCAATCTTTACCGACTCGTGATCCTGAATCCCAAGGACGAGACTACCGAAGCCACCCTCAAAGGCTTCGCTGGAAGCTGGTTGAACATCCGTTACAAAGACAGGCAGGACTTAGGGGCTCGGCTGAAGAACGATCGGCTGTTGGAGTCCGACGTCTTCTTCTTGAAGAGGTATCTCAAGGACCTCTTCATCATGGCCAAATACGATTTCAAGTTTATCCGGTCCGGGCAGGCTTGAGCTTAAAGATCTTGAGCTTGGTGCTGGTGTCCCTTTTCTGATTTCTTCTCTGCAATAGACCCCATGAGTTGAGCCATTTCCTCGTTCGTGCAACAGGCTGTGTACTTGCCGCCCTTGGGGAGGTCATCGGCTTCACCCAGGACTTTGATGATATCGTCCTTGATCCGCTTTTTACGGGCAGACTCGACATACAAAGAGAGAGCTCCCTATCCCGCGTCCTTGATCTTCCATTCTGGTCAGCAACCTGGTTTCGCGAATACGATCATTGAGAGCGCCGGATTCAGTTTCTTCGTGAGGGTCTTCCCCATCACGTGGGGCATGAGAATTTCGCGCCGTTTAATTTCTGATTGCAAATACTCCATTTCACCTCCGGCGCCGGAGGTGCGCCGACCCTCGGTCGGTCCAGTTCTGGATCGAATCGAATTTGTGGCGCGACTCTCCATGCGAGGCGTTCAATCTCGTCGAAATAGGCTCAGCGTCCTTTGAACGGTACAACCGACCCATCGCTGCCTCGAGGCAGTATTTGCGGCTCTTCGGAGCAGACGTCTCCGGGAGTCTGATTGCATGGAGTTATAGGGCTCGAGGAGAATTTTCAGTTTTCCGAGAAACTGCGGACATGCGGACAAGATCAGCTCTGGGTGCAATGATAATGCAATCGGTCGGACTATTTTGCCCCCGTTCGGGATAACGGGAGACGTGATCAAATGGGTGCGGCCGAGCAAAGAGCTATAATCGTTGATCGAGATGCCCATCCGGCCCAGGACGAACTCGAGATATTGCTGTCCTCAGACCCAAGGAGGGCAGGCAAAAACTCTTTGTATCGTGGGCTGGCTTCGATGGCGCGAGCGAGTGCTTCGGACTCGTTTCTGGCGACGAGATCGGTGAACAATGTATTACGTTCACCCAGAGTCGCCGTTGTCGCGTCAGCCAATCCGACGAGATGCTGAAGACGCGATGAGCGGGGTCCGCTTCCTTTCAGTGCCGCAAAGGTCTCACTCTCGAAGTCGAAATGAGACAATTGGCTGATTCCATTGACGTTGAAGTAACGATTCTTGCTTCGGTGTTTGTTACCAAAGAATCCGGGCCAGTTAAGGCCATTCAAAAAGCGACCGATACGCAGAATATGGATCTAGTCAGGCTTCTACTGCTTGGGTTATTGGCTCTGGCTGGTCCTTCCGCGCTTTTTGCGGCACCGCCAGTTCCCGTACACCAGAGCTGTAATGTCATCAGCGAGCTCAATGCGCTTCTGCTCGATCGTCTCGATCGTCCGGTCGATGCGCCAGCCAACGATGGCGTGCGCTTTGTCAGGCAGAATCCCGCTCACCCAATCAGCTTCGGAATCGAAATCGAGGTGAGTATTCGTGAAAATCCCAAGCTCGTTCGGATTTACCGGCCTCCTACGTACAAAGAAGGGACTTGGCGATTCATCCCCGAAAAACGTCGGATTCAGATCGCCGCAGCTTGGGAAAAGGAAAATTTTGGATCGTCAGAAAAAGTGGCCTTTATCCGGATGCGTGGAGCGCCACCGGGCTATCCGGAAAAGCTTTACTTCGAAGGCGATGGAAACTTCGAGATCAATGGACCCGCATTCCGGACTCACGACGAGCTCAAACGCTTCGTGGAGGACTTTGTCAGCCACTATGGTCCCGGCTCCTTTCAAGCGCATGTCGCTTATCCTGCCACTGGTATGAGAGGGTCGGCAGGCTACGTGATTTTCGAGGCAGATAGGTATCAGCTGAAAGCATTTGAGCGCAACTATGCCCGGCATCTCAAGGATCCTTCCGTCATTCCAGCAAAAAACCTGGTTCACCACTCCTTAGGTCCGCTGGGTGAATCCGATCGCGCTAAGCTCCTGCTTTCCGAGGATAGGGTGCTCGCTGGCGGCAAACCGCTTGAGCTAGGTATGACTCGGATCACTAGCGCCCCCGTGTATCGCGGAGACTCTTACCCCCCAGGTTACGTTGGTCACGAGCTCAGGCAATTCCATAAGCGTTACCAGGAGCTCTTGGATGCGGCTGACGATCTCTCTCTGCGTCTTGAGTCAGAAGAGGGGTTGGCGGTATTCGAGCGTTTTTCACGGGTGCTTTTGATCACAGGTGATCTCCCGAAGAGGCGGGCTAGCGAGCTCGGGATCGCCATTAATTCGATCGAATGGACTACCTTTTTCAGAGGTGTCGGCGAAAAAGTCAGGGTACAGTTTCCCAATCTCGCCTACGGAGGAGCTGCGGCCAGTGAGCGTTTTTTCTACCCGCTCCGGGACTGGGAGAACTATCCGGTCGTCCAGGCCCTGAAGGGCCAGGAGCGAGCTGAGGGCGTGGCGAGGATACGGACCGCTACCCGAGCGTACATTGAAGACGTATCCAAGCTGATCGAGAGTTCGAAGTTGCCCGATGGCTATGGTGGGTTCAATGTCACCGAGGCAACTCTTGAACGCCTGCAGATCCTCGCCGCCCGTTGGGGACATCAGGTAGCTCTCTCCCACGAGCTCGATAAATTCAGTGTGCTTACAAAAAAGACCAGGCCGGCCCGCGCTCCTCCGACCCTCGTCGCTCTTCAGCAGACACTACGGGGCGAGTTGAAGACATTTCCGAACGGGAAAAAGTACATTGCTTTCAAAATGGATCCTTCGGTAGTCAAAAATCCAGACTACACGCGTCTTCTCGAAGAATCCGTCGAGGTCATCTATCAGCCTAAGCCCCCTTTCGGACATATCAGTCTTCGCGTCGGGAAGCGTTTTTACGGCTTTAAGTATATCATGGACACTGTTCAATCGGATTTCCGGCCAACCTTGAGTATGCCGGGGACGACGGGATTCTTGTTCGAGGTTCCGAAAGAGAAGATCCTCGCGCTCCAGGATCGGCTCGAGATTTTCTACGCATCAAGCGCCGCGCACAATCTTCCTGCCTTTGATGCATACTCACCCATGTTGAAGATTGAGCATACTCCTCATGGGCTTCAATTGAAGAGTCCGTCCTTCGAGCACGGCAACAACTTGAAAGTGGACGCCAAGATCATATCCAAGAACGGAAAGCTCTACCTAAGAAGCGCCGAGGGCTATGAGCAGCCGATCGTACAGCGGGGGCAGGACCTGTACGTCCAATCCTACTCATGCTCAACCTCCTGTACCCATGTATTGAGCGAGATCTTTGATCTCGACATCGGGGTCGACCACGGCGCTGAGTCCCTGATGCGTGAGCTGAGCGCGGGAAGCCCCGGAGGAACGACGCCGGCGGCGATCATCGACTACTCTAAGTAAGAACTCAAGAGTAGGTGCCAAAAGCGCTTTCAGTGTGAAAATTCCACTTAGGCGGTGTATTGTGTCGATATGATGCTCGATGAAGCAGCGCTTTTAGCTACGGCATTCATCGCGGGCGGCGTCGCTTCGGTCTCGGGATTCGGGATCGGGAGCCTGGTGA
>CAYNDM010000015.1:18614-21032 GCA_964395265.1 uncultured Bacteriovoracaceae bacterium | reverse complement strand
GATGTGGGAGAGCGGCTCGAGACCCATCCCCGGCACCGCACTCAAGCTCATCGAGATCTACGAAGAGTTCTTAGACGAAGACCTTGCTCTGAAAAAGCATGATGATGCAATTCGCAAACTCACGTCGAGCTGGACCAAGCGACTCATGGCGAGCTTCGCTCGAGGGTCGAAAGCCGGAAGCCGCAAGCGCATCGAAGCAAGGCTTGAAAACTCCCTCTATGCTTTCTTGCGGCACGAGCTTTCTCCCAACCGGGTCAAGCGCAAGCTCCAGGTTTCTCTGTTCGATCGCGTTGTCAGAGCCGCCTCAACGTCCAAGGGCCTCCCCATGAAGCTTGTCCAAGCGATGGCGTTCCTCGATCCGTCAATGGACCAGGAAGCTCGCGAAGCGCTCGAGCAGATTCACAACCTCCAATATCCGATCGCGCCAACGATCGTGGCGAAAATCATCGCCGATGACCTGGGCGGATTGCCTACCGCACTATTTTCAGAGTGGTCGCCCAAGCCGTTTGCAACGGCGAGTATCGGCCAGGTCCATCTCGCCAAACTCAAGACGGGCGAGCGGGTCGCCGTCAAAGTTCAATATCCCGACATTCAAAAGTCCCTCCGTGGAGATCTCGCGTTCGTCGGATTTTTTTGCGATCTGATTTCTGCTTTTGTTCCCGAAGCAAAGGGCGTCATCGGAAAACTGCAGGACGCCATCCTCAACGAAACGGACTACGTCCGCGAGAGGGAATTTCTGGAGAGATTCGGAAAACTGTTCGCGGGATCCCAGAACATCCTTATTCCAAAAGTCTACGGGCGCTATTGCAGCCCTCGGATCCTCACAATGGAATACATCGAAGGAAAGACCATCTCCGAGTTCAAGAATGCGCCTCTCAAAGAGAGAAAGAAGGCCGCCGAGACACTAGCCGAATTCATTACCGCGACCGTCTTTAAAGAAGGGATCATGAATACGGATACCCATGCGGGGAACTTCATCTTCTGCACGGACGGAAAGGTCGGGTTCATCGATTTCGGCCGAACGGTTCAGGTCGAGACCAAGAGTGCCGGCGCTCTTCTGAAAGCCGTAATCCGAAAGGACGCCGACGAGGCCAGGCATCTACTCCCGATTTTCTTCCCGACTAAAAAAAAGGCAACCAGAAGCCCCTTTCCTTTCGACGAAGTCTGGTCGTTCTTCCTCGCTCAGCAGACCCATCTGCACGCGGGTGAATTTCGATTCACCCGGGAGTACATTGCGAGGACCATGGCCGAAGGAAAAAGATTCCTGTATCGCAAGCAGATGGAGCTTTCGATGGAAATGGTCTGGTCGACAGCGACTTCGATGGGGCTTTGGAACATCCTTGCTGATCTCGACGTTCCGGTAAACTACGGGAAGATCAGCTTGGACGTCATGGAGAAGCACCGAGTTCTACGCTCCGGCTAACTCTTTCCTGGACTTCTGCTCACGACATCATTTTCCAACAGACCCTTTGGACAGAAGCCGCGACGGGAACATTCCCAGCTGAACAGGCCGCTCCCGCACCTCTTCTTCATCCGCTTGGCGCAAGCGCGCTTTCAATAGATCCGTCAGCGTGACCATGCCTATCCATGCGTCATCGATCGGAGAAACAACTGCGAGCTGCTGAAGCTCGCGTTTCGCCATTTGTTCCGCGGCTACGCGGCAAGAGTCATGGGCATAAACAAACGCTCCGGATGGGCTTTCCGTGCTGGTATCCCGATGGGGCCTCATCACTTCAGAAACCCGGACGCGTTCCAGGGGATCGATGCCATACTCGCGGAAGATATCGTATCCTCGACGAGCCAGCTTTTCCGTGAGGATCGAACGCTTCATCACGATCACGGTCAAGGCATGAGCACAGATCGCGGCAACGAATATTTCAGGAAGGGCCTCCAGATCGTGAGTCAGCTCGACGGCAAAGAAGGAGGCCATGAAAGGCGACCGCATCATACCTCCCAGAATCGCCGCCATGCTGACGAGGGCCCAGAGCGAAGGCGATCCTAGGGATGGTGGAATCAATGACGATTCAACCAAGCCAAAAGCAGCTCCGATCATGAGAAGAGGCGCAAGAACGCCGCCAGAAGTCCCGCTCGCAAGCGAAACCACCCATATCAGAGCTTTCACACCCACGAGCGCCAAAACGGCCGACACTGCGAGCTTCGCTTCGAGAATGTCGCCGATCACATCATACCCAACCCCCAGAACGCGCGGTTCGAAGTACCCTCCGACGCCGACGACGATGCCTCCCAGCGCCGGCCACCACATCCAATGAAGTGGGAGACGAGAAAACAGATCTTCTAATCGATAAAGCCCGCCGCTGATCGCGGTCGCCAAAGTGCCCGCGACAAGCCCTACAGCGGCAGCAACGAGCATCGTCATCGGTTCCGCCGATGCGTGACTAGTGATCGGAAAAAGCGGCC
>CAYNDM010000015.1:18071-18604 GCA_964395265.1 uncultured Bacteriovoracaceae bacterium | reverse complement strand
AGTAAGGTCGGATCGTCGCAGCGACGATGCTCGCGAGCGCCACGGGCACAAGACTGCGAGGCTTCCATTCAAAAAGCAGAAGTTCGACCGCGAGCAAAACGGCTGATATCGGCGTACCGAAGACAGCCGACATTCCCGCGGCGGCCCCGGCTACAAGCAACGTCTTCCGCTCGGCGCTCGAAAGGTGGAAAACTTGGGCCAGAATGGATCCCACCGCTCCCCCGGTCATGATGATCGGGCCTTCGGCGCCGAATGGCCCTCCCGAGCCGATCGAGATTGCCGAGGAGAGCGGCTTGAGCAATGCGACCTTGGGCTTTACCAAGCTTTTCCCGAAGAGGATCGCCTCCAGAGCCTCGGGAATGCCGTGGCCTCGAATCTTCTCGCTACCGAATCGCGCTAAGAAGCCAATGACCAGCGCGCCCAGCACCGGAACAAAAATGACCCAAATTCCCAAATGATGCTCGCTCGGCAATCGCTCCGCGAACGAAATCCCGCCGAAGAAAAATAGATTCGTGAAAAAATGAATCAAGTCG
>CAYNDM010000015.1:14016-18061 GCA_964395265.1 uncultured Bacteriovoracaceae bacterium | reverse complement strand
CCGCCACACCCGCCGCGACCGCGCCAATGGCGAGCGCGATCATCGAAAGGCGTACAATGGGTTGTCCCGGGGAGTAGTCTCCGCGTTGAAATTTCATCATTATTGATCAGAACCTTCCTCAAAAAATAGCGAAACTTCGCCCTCGATCAGCCCGGCGGCTTCAACGACCGCACTGAGATGCGTCGCCAAGCATGCACGATCGGACTTCGGTAGGCCTTGGATCACTTCCACCAGCCGGTTCTGAATGAGCTCAGGCGCCTTTCTAAGGAGGGCTTGCGCCTTTTCGGTGATTTTGACCTCAACTCTTCGGCCATCGTCCTTCGCCGCCCTTCGCGTCACGAGACCACGCTCGGCGAGTCTGCTGACGACCACAGAAACGGAGCTCTGGTGCGTAAAAGTGCGTCTGGCGAGCTCATTGACTGAGATCGGCTCGCCCGATTCGAGCTTCTGCAGCACGAAGACCTGCGCCGATGTCAGACCATGGGTCCTTTCGAGAAATCGAGATGAGACTCGGAGCGCGCGCACGATGCGACGAATAGAATCAAGGATCAATTGAGTCTCGGAGCGGTCTCCGTTTTTCATGTTTTGCGCTCTCATAATTATATGGGTTCCAATACATCTACCTGACCTAGCTCGAGGATACAAGCCAAGTCTTGCCCTATGGAGTGAGCACCCTCATGAACTCGCGTCCTGTCGCGTCGAGCGCGGGTTTCGAATTTCCTGGCGAACCGACCGCTTCCTGGCTAGATCGAAAGCATGCCAGCCAAGATCCATTCACTCGCAGATATTTCCCATCGCGAACTGATCTCCAAAGCCACGGGCGAGAGATACTCTCTCGGCGCTCCTCACTGAGCTGGTCGGATTCAAGAACGTCATGCTCCACCATGAGGTCATTCCGCCCGGCAGACGAACCTCGGCCCCTCACTCTCACACGGATATCGAAGGGATGTTCAATGTCCTCAGCGGAACTCCTACGATCCTGATTGGCGATCGAACCTACCTGCTCAAGCCAGGAGACTTCGTAGGCCTGCAGCCGGGGTCAACCGAACTCCATATGATTGAGAATCGGTCGACAGAAGACGCGCATGTCCTTGGGATCAAATCCAAGCCGCAATCCGACAAAACATTGCCCGATGAGAGGACTTTTTGCGCACCTGGGGTGAGTTCTTAAAAGGAAGGGAGACGGCGATATCCTGCGCGCGTCCTCGGCTAACGACAGCGACAGCTTGGCGAATCAGTCCCGTCGGAACATAAGATAGCCGTAGTCCCCCGATTGCAGCAAACCGCGTACTTCGCGTCTGACGGTCGAAATATGCCTCGATGATGACTGCAGCATCCTGGAAACTTACCCTTGCCCTCTCTGTGAGTTTGAGGACAACCCGATTGTGCCAATGCCGGCCGCACCGGATCTATTGATGATCTGGTTCCAATCATCACCAGCGAAACAAATGCAGTGACGATAAAAGCTCCAGCGAGTACTCTACTTCTCACTCATCACCCCGCAAGTTTCTCTTCAACCGCGTCTGATTGATTGTAGGCACTATCAGGGAACAGAATATTCACTTCATCCTGGCAAACAGCCATGGCGCTATCGATGTGCTCGTTCAATTCATCAAAAAGATTTTCTTCGAGTCTAAACCGAAATAACACGGTCGTATTCGCCTTGAAATGAACCTGAGCAGGAAACTGATCAGACTTGTCACGAACCAACTCCAAGACTTTCTCGTCTAATTCATCACTCACAATATTTTGATTTTCAAAACGGCATTGGAAAACGAACTTCTTCTCGGCATCTCGGTCATATACGGTTTCAAAGTAGAGATAGGCCGCGTTCTTCTTAAATACCTTTGCTCCAGGCACCTTCACATCGAGCCCAATGACAGCTCTGGCCGCAAAATTAAGCCAAGGACCTTCTCTGTTGCGCGAATCATCTTCCGGTTGCTGCCAACGCAACTTCCTTCCCATCTTTTCATCTTGATTGAGCCGCTTTGTTGCCGCATACAAGTGATCCATCACAACTTCGTTCAGTTGCTTGACTTCTTTTTCAAAGATCTGCCGTGCCTCATCTAAGCATGCGATATTAATATTATAGGCAACGGCCACTTCCGAAAGTCTGCGATCAATAGCCATGTTTCTTTTCCTTCCAGTAGTCTCGTACTTCTTGGGTTATCGAAATTCTCGGGAAGACAAACAGGTGAAAAAGCTCATTGCGATAGAATCGATAGAGTTCCTGCCCTTCACTGGTAGCCGCGACATACCGAGCCGTCTCTTCAACCATCCTATAGAGTTGCCAATAGCTTAAAATCTCGAATTCCCCGCAAGAGGGAGCAATTCCACTTGGCGACAGTAAAATCCCTCGCACCGTAGGCCCACCTGGATTCGCAAAAGCGCCATTTGCCGCCATAAAATAGTCGTCAGTTTGGTCCTCCGACTCAGCGGACATGATCTTATTCTCGATCACGAGGACCAATTTCTGGGATTCGATGAGCAAATCGATTCGGCGATCACCTGTCTCCGTCCCAGCCAAGTTGCTGTCCAAGGCGCCTAGTCTCACTTCGCGACGAACTCTCAAGTGACGAATCTCGTCGATCGACAGGTCGATGCCGGGGTGGCGGGCGAGCGAGCTAAATCGCGCTCGCGCGGCGTCTCCACATAGGGTGATCTCCAATAGTCCGGCCAGGCAATCCGAATGCAGGTTTTCATCATGCCCACGCCTGATCGCCGTCAAAACACTTGGAAAAAAGTCCTCTGGAAGGTCAATTCTCCCTATTCTCTCCAGGAGCTTCTCGCTCATGATCCAAATCGCATCAAGGAACGGACGAGAATCAGAGACCTGATCTTCGGCAATTATGGGTTGAAATCGCGATCGTGTAGCCGCCGCGACTTGTGCAACAGCCGCCAAAACTTCCGGACGGGGTTTCGTCGTCTCAGCGCTCTCGCTACGATGAGATACTTTGGATTCTTTCAGCTGTATTTTGGCGTGATCTCGCACTGCGTCGGTCACGCGCAAAATTGCGGATAGTGGACTGCACCCCGTCAGCTGGAGGGATTTCCGGACAGTATCATGACCGGCTGAAGACCCAGTTTTTGTAGCTGCTTCCGTTCAGCCAGTTTCTCAAACTCCTCCGGGCTGAAGTAGCCCAGTGAAGAGTGAATGCGTTTGTCGTTATACACAGCCTCGATAAATCGAGGAACCGCTTTCAGCACGTCTTCGATGGTTTCGTATTCTGTCAGGTACACCTCCTCCGCCTTCAAGGTCTTGAAAAATGTTTCAGCGAACGCGTTGTCGTAGCAATAGCCCTTGGCCGACATGCTGGGCACGATCCCGCACTCGGCCAGGCGGGTCTTGTACGCATCGCACGCGTACTGAGCTCCGCGGTCCGAGTGGTGGATCAAGCCGGCAGCGGGGCGCCGCCTCTCGATGGCAATATTGAGTGCCTCCAGGCAGAGCTCCGTGTCGATCCTAGCTGAGATTGCCCAGCCAACCACTCGACGAGAAAACAGATCCAGAACCGCAGCCAGGTAGACGAATCCCGAGAGGATCCGGATGTAGGTGATGTCAGCCACCCACACCTGGTTAATCCCAGTGACCCGCCTTCCTGGAAGTAAATTCTTGGCATAGCCGAAGTTATGGTCCGGGTCGGTCGTCTTGATCTTCCAACCCCGCCAAATCAGGGCTTTTAGGCCATATTTCTTCATGATCCTGAGAATCCGTTTCTCGTTGATCGTAATGCCGCGCTTGCGTTCGAGCCACTCGTGGACTCGTCGGTACCCGTAAAACGGGAACTCCGTCTGAACCTCCTCGATGAGATCCCGAACGTCAGCATCGGCCCAAGCCCGCGCTACCTCGTCCCTCTTGGGCTTGTAGTAGTAGCTGGAGGGGGCAAGGCCAACGGCTTTGCAGGCCTCTGAAACTGAGCCAAATTCTTCGAGGTGATGATCGATGAACCGGCGCTTGTCTGCTGCCTTTTGAAGGCCTCCACTTTTTTTAACAGATCGACAGTCATCGTCAGCTCGCCAATCTTGGCCTTGAGCTTCTCGTTCT
>CAYNDM010000015.1:0-14006 GCA_964395265.1 uncultured Bacteriovoracaceae bacterium | reverse complement strand
CGCTCCAGCTCCTTCTCGCGATCTGACGCCTTGGCCGTCAGGATCCCCGCGACGTAGCGCTTGAGCCAGCCCTCGACGACAGTTCGCTGGATCTGGTTGTCGCGGCAGATCTCGGCTACAGTCTGAACGCCGGCTTCGATCCGTTCGCAGACCTGGATTTTGAACCCCACATCGAACTTCCTTCGAATCTTTCCCATACCGGATTGCTCCTATATCACAGTCCCTGGAACTCCGCTCCAGGAGCCGCTTTTCAGGGCTTCCTATCCGGTCATGAAAACTTCAGGAAAAACTCTCCAGTTTTCGGGGTGCAGTCCATAGTGCTCGTTTTTCCACTTAGTGCCCGTTTCGGTATTCCAATTGGAAAACTCAAGGAGATTTCCCAATTCATCCCACCGATTAGACAAACACCTTTGTCTCTACGAGACAGATCCCTACTGCCGATACTTCTGAATGCAAAGAGGCCGTACCCGCAAGGATACAGCCTCATTCAGATTACCCGTTTCAAATCCCGGGCCCGTCGGACGAGCCCGGCGACAACGATCAACTAGATTAGGTCGAAGAACCAGCCCAACTGAACGTAGGCACTCGCGGGAATTTCGGAACGGAACGAAAAGTGGTATCCGATCCCTCCGTTGAACCCGATCGAGCTCTGGTAGTCGATTCCGATGCTGCCATAGACATGACCGCCGCTTTCGTTGAATCCGTTCACCGTTAAGCCGTCTCCAGAATACGAGACATGGGCAAAGTGCAGACCCGCGATCGGACTCAGATTCCATCCTGGGACGAATGCCTTGCCACCAATACCGAGAGTCGTGGCCGAAGCACCCAAGACCGAGACTTCCGCATAACCCACATCCACTCGAACCATATCGATGACGTTAAAGGCTGCGTTCAAACCGAGGATCCCCGGATAGGGATCGGCAACGCCAACACCGAACCCCAGGCGCCGACTCATCCTGGCACTATCCTCCGATCGAGCGACGAGTTCGCTTCCTTTCTCCTCATTCGCTTGGCCTTCCCAACTTCCAAACGTCCCGGCAAGCACTGCCAGGATCATACATACTGCTATCCATCTACGAACGACACGCATACTTAGTCTCCTCTCTGTTAACGTGCACACAAAAGCTCTTTCACTCTCCTCGGTAACGCCGAATCAGCTTGTCGATCGCGTCACTGGCGACAAGCACAGCCTGCTTGTTGAGCGCTTCGACGCTGGCGAAACCTAATCCGTGCTCGATACCCTCGGCGCTTTCCTCGCTCTTGGCGTTCAGATCCATCCAGATCGGATCCTCGGATTCTCCGTCAAAGAGCTCGAAGTGAAGGGTCGCATGGGGGTGAAACTCCCCTGCCCCGACCAATTTCTTCAACCCGCCACGGTTGCTCAGATCCACCCGGATGGTCGCCATCGCGATAGCGTCCACGCCCAGCTCCTGAATGAGCTTGCGACGCTCTTCGAACGACATCGTTTTAAGCAGGAACGGCTCGATGATCCCGTCTGGCACGAAGACTTCCATATTTCGACTCGAGAGCATCGGCCTCGGCTGAGGCTGCTTGGTCCTCGCCGCATGAAGCTGCTTGTACGAAGACAATCCGCTCAGATCACGGCCAGCCAGGATCTTCCATGAAAGCCTGTCGCGAAGCTTGCCTTCCAGTGATGCGTACATTTCTCCGGCGTGCGGGGCCGGCTTGGCGATTTCCGCCGGGAACATCGCCACGCCTCCGGGGCCCTCTCCCTGCTCCATGACTTTAAGCATTCCCGCCCCGGTATTGGGCATTCGCTGCTGCAGACTGAATCCAACGATCGCCACCCTGCGGACAGCGGCGACTCGATCTTTTGAAAGCTTCATGGAAGAACATCCGGAAGCAGCCAATACGACCGACGCCAAACCCATCGAATAAATCAATTTTCCTAATAGTCGTTCTTTCATCTTAATATTTCCTTTTGTGATGACTATTTCGATTTGACGGCAAATCATTGCCGTCTTCGGCATACGTGCTTCGAGCGATAGCCCTGACTGTTTCCGCATGAGGACTCAGTGCTTTGGTACCACGGAGCCGCATCCGTTCTTTCAATCGTGAACTCTGCGGGAGGGTTCGCTCCGATGACCGATTGCCACAGATCGGATTCGAGATGCCGATAGTAATAATATGCTTTATGCGACCCACTGGTCTCTCGGTAGTTCACTCGGTCGACATACTTAAGTACGCCTCCCACTTTGACCCATTCTAGCTTCGAAATGCTCTCACCATTTCCATCCCGCGCTTCTTTGATGGCGACAGGGGAATGCTTATGGTAGCTGTCGCACGACGCCGGACTCCCAAAGAAATCATCTTCGCGTTTATACTGAGCGACGGGAGCCAGATTGAACGGCCTATTCATATGAACGGAGAAGAAGCCCGAGCAATCGTAAATGACGTTCTGATCAGCCGGGATCGGCACGTAGCTGTCCGAGTAAAGCTCACAATCCATGGTACTGTTTACAGCTGGGATTTCGTTCCAAATATCTCCGATTTTCGTGACCAACAAGGTGCCGAGATGGTCGGAAGAAATCCGGAGATCCAGCTTCAGAGTGAGACCAGGCCCTTCTTCTTCCTCCTTGAGATTGAACACCATCCCGATCAAGCTCTCGCCTGAAAGAACAAGGTTTCCATAGAGAAGGCTTGAGATCCCCTGTCTCTTGCCCACATCGGAGCCAATCTTTTGCCAAAATGAAAGAACGGGAGCGAATCGCGCGGTCTGGACATTCGATCCGTTCAAATCAAGATAAGCGAGATATTTGCCATCCGAGCAACCAATGGAACGTGTCTCCTTTGGATCATTGACCCTCGGTACGGCACCAGTATACTTCACGAAATCCGAAAATCTGCTGAATGTCCCACTTCCTTCAGCAAGACCCTTCGTTTTCTCGATATTCGCTTCGGTATTTCGATGCTCCTGCCTGGCATTCGATAGCGCAGACTTGATCACTTCACGATCATGATGGAGCGCCTTTTTAAACTCGTTCTGTTCGTTGTCCTTCAGCTTCGATTCGTCGTAGGAAGGCGCGCTCACCAGAAATTCTTCGCACTCGGCGATGAAGCCCTCGATCTCAGAAATATGAAGCTGAAATTTTGGCAGGATCAGGCTCAGGTATGCATCCTTTCGATCCCTCTTCGGAAGACGTAGCACTTGCTCGCGATCACTCTCTATCTCGAGGCCTTTTTTCTGAAGTGCCTCCAGACCTCGCAAGAGCTTCGCTGCGTCCTGCCCGTATCGTAAGATCTGACCTCGAATTTCTTTGACATACTCGAGTCTTTCTCGCTCCAACAGTTGGGTCAAAGCACCCTGGACGGTCTCGATATCTTTCTTGATTTGGGAAGACCGGACTATCGTTCCGTCCGACAGCATCGTTCCGTCCGGGTACTTCGACAGAATATCGGAGGCAATGGAGAGGTAGGCTTCGCATGCCTCGATTTTCTGGTCCGTGGTGTAAGCATTTTCATCATCGTTCGCAACGACCCGATTGAATCGATCTCTGGATTCGTTGAACCGGCTGGCGTCCAATGCGAACTCTTGCGATGAGTAAGTTCTGCCTGAATCCTCCGATGGCTTGCAGCCCGTCAATGTAGCCGATAACTGGATAATCAAAACTATGGCAAGTCCCAGCCAAGTAGCCCTTTTCGACATAGATCACTACTCCCTTTTGTAGTCAGATTGATTGCATTCAGAACTCACACGGGGAAACGCGAAGTACAATGTTCAGAGCCGTCTTTGGGCTCGGGGACGAAGAAAGAGCGCACAACTTGTGCGCAAGACGCTACTGGGCCAAAACCGTTGCTCACGGACCAGAAATAGATACTCTCTGGAAACAATGGACTTGCCGAGGGTGGAATTTATTTATAATTGCCCACCATGACACCGACTCTCGGAATTCTCGTACCCATGGCAATAGTCTGTCTAGTCGCACCCCTCAACGGCCATACCGGAGATCGAATGAACAATGGAGGAGGAGATCGGGAGTGGCTGCTTAGTCATTTGCGTTCCGATCTTACGGGCACTTTTGGACGCTGTATTTTGGATTCGAGATGCCATCAGCTGGTCTTGGAATTGGGAGACTTAAGCCAAGTCCTCGAAATGGTGTCGACTTTTCAGTCCTCACTTGAGTACCATTTCGATGGACTGCCGGAATCCACCGCCTGCGAAGGGTCGGCTCTACCACTAAAATGGGAAGGGAGCTTTTCCATTCGGTCGTGTATTCCGTCGCTCTACCAACTCGACCGCGAGGAGATGACCCGACACTTTATGGCCCTTCTGCTCGAGAAGCTGGCATCGTCCCTGGGTGGAATCTACTCTAAAGAGCTTACTGAACAATGGGCACAGCACGCTCTCGGCAGCCTATCTACAGGCGAGGTTCTTTCCGATGTTTCCGGCTCCCTGATCGAAAAACTTCATTGGCACGCTGTCCGTGCGGATTCCAACTACTCCGAACTCTTGATCTCGACAGACCAAGGCGCCAGCGACGCTCTCTCTCGACATTTCGTTGAGATCGATGCCTGTGATACTCCCAATACGGAGATGTCAGCTCTTCGCTTCAGCCGATGGCTTGTCCAGCAGGTCTCCGCTCAGAACTGGGTAGTGACCGTGCCGTTTTCCCTCAAATGTGGAGCAACGAACAGGACCGGAGAGGCAATTTGGGAAATCGACGTTCAATCCATTGCCGAGCTGAAGACAACACGAGTATTGCTGCGCAATCTACGGGACAGATCGCCGTAATGGCCTCATCGCCAAAGCTCGAGCCACAGCGGCTGACTCAGGCGGATTCGCTCAGGGAGCACGATCGTACCGGGAAAATGGCTATCGGAAATCGGCAGGTGGATCAGCTCGACGACCTTAAGCTTGATACTCCTGTCAGTTAGGTATCCCTGCCTCCAGGGGCTTACCGGCACAATGGCCAGATCCCCATTCTCGAGCGGATAAGCTTTCAGGTGATTTCTCCACTCGATGGGAAGTCCGACATACGGGTAATGGACCCTCGGTTCTGTAATGACTTCCACTCTGCCGAAGAGGGGATAATCCAACCTCAGGCTAGTATGAGAAGATCTCGATAAGAAACTCGGCATTGAAGCGCAACCCTGCGTTCCTAGCGAGTAAATGATCGTACCTAACGGCGCTCCTGTACAATTCCTCACCCATTCGGCATCTACTACCGAAGTCGTCGAGGACTGATTCATACCGAGCACCAGGCGCTCGGCTCGTCTTCCCTGTGCCGATCCGGCCCGCCTATCGTAATCGTCGGACCAAAAGACTCGGACCTCGATAAGCTCAACGAATCGGGGGGGCTTCCCCTTCAAACCCACTGAGGCGCGCAGATGACATCGTTCCGCGCCGGCTTCGAGCGGCTCGCACCAATATGCGTTGTCCCGGATGCTTGCTCCATTCGCGGGCTTGGCCACTCGAGATGTGCCCACAGGGTCCGCCATTGCGGCCGTGCCAGGAATGCCGGACGGTCCCCCAAAGATCAGGTTGATATTATCCACTCGCTTGGGGCTATCGAAAACCACGAAGAAAGTGACTACTGTGCGGTTCGCGTAAGGCTCTTCAATGATGGGTTCTTTCTCCCGGGTGAACACTAGAGGAATGACTTGGTCCACCATGCGCCGCAGACTCTTCAAGACCTCCGTTTTCCTTTCGGCCCATTCCGCTTCCTCGTCATCCGATGCCGGAGGCGGCACAGGTCCCGGTACGGGAGCGAGCCCGAAGCCAAAGCGAGGAGTTCGGGTCCAATCGATTTCGATCCTCCCAGCGGCGGTCGAGCGTACCGGTACATGGAGGTATGCGCTCTGAGGCAGGTCCGCCGTAGGAACCGTCCAAGCCTGAACGCCAAGACCGAGTTGGAGCTCGGATTTACTCCAGTCCATCCTTCCTTGATCGATCCAAATACGCGTCTCAATGAGTTGACGATTCTGAAAGGCAGGATCCGCGAGAACCAGGTCTCGCAGGATCAATACTGACCGATTGTCCCGAAGAAAGAGATGGGAGCCCATC
Source organism: uncultured Bacteriovoracaceae bacterium (assembly GCA_964395265.1). Taxonomy (GTDB): domain Bacteria; phylum Bdellovibrionota; class UBA1018; order UBA1018; family UBA1018; genus CAYNDM01. The sequence continues at coordinate 7,981 of CAYNDM010000015.1, read as the reverse complement.
CCGGTGAGCGTTGCTCGTGTCCACTCCCAAGGCGTAGACTGATCCAGAAAGCGAAGGTCAAGAGAGTCGACATAAAGCCCCTCCGCTCCGAAGATCGAAAGCGACTCCTGCCGGACCCCTAATGCACTTACCCAGTCCGAAGACCAGCGGTCCAGCCGACGAGTAGGATCGTCCAGCTCTCCCAGGTGATGTCCGATCTCATGAAAATACAGACCCATGCCGGTCGAAAGATCCAAGTTTTCACAGGCTGAAAGGAGATATCGAATCTTTGATCCCGGAAACTGGCCTGTAACCACGGCACGGTGCGGTCCAGCCTCCGCAAAGTCACTATCGGGCGCCTGTACGGGCTGGAGCTCAGCCCGAAGCTCGGCCGGAACTTGAGCGCGGATTCGATCGGAAAAACGGTATGCTTCACCCGTGAGTCGCTTCGAACGCAGCCCTGCACCCACAAGCCAGGGAAGGTGATCTCGCGACCAATTCAGATAGACCGTGCCCGGATTGGTCAAACTGGGATCAGCTGCTACCGCACCGCCTGAAAACGCTGAGCCCAGGACAAAACCTATAGCGAAAAATAGACGCACCATGTTATTCATCCTTTATGCCATCGCCCCCGGAGTTTCAAGCGGTCTTTGAATGGAAAGATGCGGATTCCTTTCGGAAAGCTTTAGTGAAGCTGCAGGAGCGTGAACGAAAATCGCTTCAGCTCTGGGCACGCCGCCTCGGCTACCGGAGCCCCCGAAGCCTCGGAATGGTCTTGAATGGCCATCGCCGACCTAGCGCCGCTCTCCTGGCCACGCTCTGCACCGACCTGGGTCTAGGAGGCGCTGAAGCCGAGTATGTTTCGCTTCTCTATGCCGCGAGCCGAGCCAAGGCCCGCGGGCGGGATATACCTGCCGCCATCAACAGCAGAATGTCCGCTCTTCGGAAAAGGACGTACACACAACGGCGCATTCTGAACCGCAATGATCTCAGCCTTCTCTCTGATTGGCTCACATTTGTCATCAAACAACTGGCGAGCACCCCAGGGTTCAAGCCCAAGCTAAGCTGGCTCATGAGCAGGCTCAGATCGGTCGAAGCTCATGTGATCGAACAGTCGCTGGCGAGCCTGGAAAGAGTGGGTATCTTACGTGACGGAAAGCTCGTAGATCCCCGCGCCCTCTTCGGCCCCATCGATATCCCATCGGCGTTCGTCCGCCGCCATCATCTCCAGATGCTTCAGCAGGCCGAGCTGGCGATTCGCGAGGAACCAGTTGATCGGCGGGAGATCATCTCTTGTACATTACGGCTACACGAGCGAGACGTACCCCAGGCGAAGGAAAGGTTACGATCGTTCGTCGACGATTTTGAAGCGGAGTTCGAGAAAGAAGACTGCTGCGAAGTGGCGCAACTGAACATCCAGTTCTTCTTTCATACTCGCTCTTCGAAACCTTGAAGTCATCGGAAATCATCAGTCTCGTCTATATCGCCGCATCCACTCCGAAGAGCAGGTAGCTTTCTCGCGCCTCATGCCCCACGAGGTTCGCATCCCCGTCGCGGGACTGGAGATCCAGGCCGATTTCGACCAGGGCCCGGAGATTTCTCGCAGGATAATAGGAGGCCGCAACGCTGAAGACTCGGCTGTCCAGCCCTTCATAGACCGTCCCACTGCCATCGAATTGCCCGGCATCGGTCCAGTTCAGAAGTCCTGAAAGCATCCACCGCTGCGAAATCACATGATCCACTCCGACGAACCCACCCAGCCAGATGGCATTAAGTTCAGGAGAACGCTCAAGAGCCCCTTCCCAACGGTTCCAGAGAATCTGCCCGAACCAGTAAGTATTCGGATCTACACGGCCTGAAAGATCCAGGCCCAGCACTGCCTTCTTGCCCCGCCGCGTGCCAGGTTGATCTCCGATCTCGCCGGCAACGCTCTCTTGCTGTCCCAGCAGACCGAAAAGTCCCGTGGTACCCAGCCTACCCATCTGGACCGAGAACCGCCCGAAACCGGACTTCGCCGAGTTGTCATCAAACGAACGGTCAGGACGCTCATGGCCCGGTCTGTCGATCGCGACGCTTCGGCTCGTCCCATTCCCGTTGACGAAGCCGATTGTCGCTCCAACCCCACCGAAGAGCTGGCGCTGGAGCTGTATGCCACGATGATAGGTCAGCCCGGCCATCCTATAGACCAGGAAATCCTGAAAGGTGGTGCGCAGCTCCCGCGCGAACATCAGCTCGGAGATCTGAAATTGCCCGATCTGCACGCCGATCCCGCTGTCGAAGAGGTTATTATGCCTGAGCCAGGCGTCATCCAAGGTAGCAACGCCGTTCTCGCCCCGTTCAGCGAAAACCGCGTAAAGGTAGTAGCTCATATCCCTTTTGATCGGACCACCCGAGATCAGCTTGAGCAGATAGGGTGTTTGAAAGTCGAAGCGGGCCGCATCATCCGCTTCCCGTGCCTGAACGAAACTCTGAATGCGAAGAGCAAAAGGCGGTTCCCGTGGGAGAACAAGCTCAGAATCACCGACATCGGCGTCGGACTCGGAGGGAATATCCGCCAGCCGATTTCCTTGGTCGCGAAACGATTCTCCGAAAGCGTTGAGACGCGGGAAGGCTGCGTGACACGCGATACAGCTCATCTGATACTGCCGGGCGAATAGTGGCACGGCGCGCGCCGTACTCGGAACCCAAAGGAGCGCGATAACCCCAAGCGCCTTCATCCCAACCCGAATGATTCCCCGTTCGATCATAGATTCGCTCCTAAGCGGAGCCTTTAGCCAGATTGATGCCTTGACTCAGGTGATCGATGAGCAGTGCGTCCCTGGCTTGAAGGCGCTCTCGTATCGAGACGCGAAACGATTCCGAATGATCTCACTCCGTTTGAATGCGCTCTGTTCGGAGTAGAAGCCAGCGTCCACAGATTCTATCCACTCACCGATATCGCTTGCGTGCCATGGATCGTAGCGTGCATGCCAAGCCGGCTGCCTGGTTACTGAATCGGGTCGCTCCGCCGCATGGATCGGCTGACAGCGACTGCAACCTTCTCTAGAAAGGCAAGGCATGTTTATGCTCACGAAGTCTTCGAGATACTACGTCGCGGGAGTAGCAACGCTCTTGTTAGGTATCGGCTCGACTGTCGCCGCCACCTACGGCAACTCTTCGAACTCAGAGCTTGTAAGTGCGGTTTCCATCAAGAAGTACACGAATGGCGAAGACGCCGATACGCCTCCTGGCCCGCAGGTTACGCCTGGCAGCACCGTGACTTGGACTTACGTAGTCACCAATCAGCTGATTTACGGCACGCTCTTCGACATCGAGGTCACGGACAGCGAGGAAGGCCCGATCGATTGCCCGTCGAGTAGCTTATCCGCTCAAGAATTCATGGTCTGCGAGGCGTTGGGGACCGCCGAGGAAGGCCAGTACTCCAATGTCGCCACTGTTACCGCGAAGTATCGTGCAAAAGGAGAGAAAGGAGGAAGCGTGATCATCCGGGTCAAAGACCGGGATCGCTCTCACTATTTCGCTTGTTCCACCCCTCCGCCCAGCCCGAGCCCAAGCCCGAGCCCCTCCCCTGAACCCGGAGAACAGGGCTGCACGCCAGGATACTGGAAGAACCACCTGACTTCATGGCAAGGCTTCGTCTCTGGACAGACTGTGCTTTCGGTCTTCGCCTCGTCGTCGTCCTTCCCGGCCATCGCCGCCTCGACATTGCTTCAGGCGCTGGACTTCCCGGGTGGACCTGGCGCCGAGGGAGGGGCGAGGAACCTCCTGCGCGCCGCTGTCGCCGCGCTCCTGAACTCCGCCCATGCGGGAGTCGACTACCCGCGCACGACGGCGGAAGTGATCGCCGACGTGAACGCGGCTTTGGCAACGGGTGACCGCGATACGATGCTTGCTCTGGCCGCGGAACTCGACGCGGACAACAATCTGGGGTGCCCGTTGAACTAGCGCGGTGACGCGATCCCGAGGACCGGGGCCCTGGATCGGGTTCCGGTCCTCTTTCGCCTAGAGGCTGTGGATCAGGAGTCGCACCCCAACAAAGAATAACGCCAGCGCAAGAGCGCGGATGATCCATTTTCCATGAACCCGATGTGAGATCACGGCGCCGAGCTGCGCCCCGATCACCACGCTGGGCGCGAGGTAGAGGACCTGAACATAGCCTTGGGCGAGATCTCCTCGATAGAGGTGAACCGCCGTACCGAAGAACGCCATCACGGCTAGAATGAAATGCGAGGTGGCAGTCGCGACATGAACGGGAAAATCGAGCAGGTGAACCAGCAGCGGCACGTGGATGATCCCGCCGCCGATGCCGAGAAGACTCGAAAGAAAACCCACAAGCACGCTGAGCGATACGCCCAGAGGGACGTTGTAAGAGATCAGGTGGATGGTTCCGTCTCTCTCCCGAACCTGGCGAATGGGATGCTTGCTAGCGCGAACACCGTCGGTACGAGCGCCGTTCGAAGGTGAACGGACGATCAGATAGAGGCTTGCTGCGATGAGAAACATCGAGAAAATGGGATCGAACCAACGTCGTGAAAGGTACGCCGTGGCCAGCGATCCCGCGATCGCGCCCGGTATGGTGGCCAGCGAAAACAACAGGCCGCTCCGAAAATCGATTCTGCCCTTTCGGGCATACGCGATAGAGCCAGAAAGAGCATTGAAGAAAACCACGGTCAGGGAGATCGCCGTGAGCTGCTCGGTCGGAATGGACGGGTAAAGAAAGACGAAGATGGGCATGAGGATGAACCCGCCGCCGGCTCCGATCAAGGTCCCAAAAGTCCCCACGAATAATCCGATTCCGATCAGCCAGGCCGTATCCATTGCTCACTTCTCTAACACAGGCCATCACTAAATGCGAAACTGCCCGCTGTCCGTATTGCGCGATCCAGGATGCCACCCTAAACTGGATAGAGTCATGAACAAGAAGAGGAACAAGAATGCCGCCATACAGGGCTCCAATCCCCTTCCTGGTGATTTCGCGCATGAGAAGGAGCTGGACGCCCAGCTCATCATGACTGAACGGCTGGCATCCCTTGGTACGATCGCGTCAGGCATCGCGCACGAGCTCAATAACCCCCTGTCTTATGTCATCGGAAATCTCGAGATCCTGGGACAATTGCTTGAGGAGACCTCGACGCGGCTGAACGAAGAGCTTCAGGAAAACCTGCTCAAACGGCATAGAAAGATCCAAGCAGGCATTACGAGGATCCATGGCGTCGTGCAGGACCTCAAGGCGTTCTCGAACGCGGAGGAGGAAGAAGGCGCTTGCTGCGACGTCAACGCCGCCATCGAAACCGCGGCCTCGATGGCCGCTCACGAGATCAAATACAAAGCCAAGCTCGAAAAGGAACTGGGATCGGTACCAGTCGTCAGTGGATCCGCGACTCGCCTGAGCCAAGTCTTTTTCAACCTGATCCTGAACGCGGCGCAGGCAATTTCAGCCGGAGGCGTCGAGAAGAACAGGATCACGATTCGGACTTATATGGACCCATCAGGCCGCGTGATCGCCGAGGTGAGCGATACCGGGCGCGGCATTCCCAAGGAGCACCTGGACCGAATCTATGATCCCTTCTTTTCTACCAAGGAACCGGGGGTCGGCACCGGCCTAGGTCTTCCAGCGTGTCATGGGATCATTCAGTCGTTGGGCGGAGAGATCCTGGTGCAAAGCGAAGAGGGCGTAGGAACCACTTTCAAAGCCGTCCTGAAGAGCGGGATTCCCACGCCCTAGCCTAAGCGGCGCGGTCGAGGCGGACGATTTCAGCCCCGGAACTTCACGCTCCACTCCAAAAACGCCTTCACGAAGTCCGACTCGGTGATAATACCCACGAGTCTGCCGTCTTCGACTACGGGTAAGCATCCGAACTTGTGCTCGGTCATCAAGCGAGCTGCGTCGCTCAAAGGTGCATCAGGCGAGATGGTCCTCACCTTCTTTCCCATGACATCCTTGATCTTCAGCGAAGAGTAGATCGCGTCCAGAATCTGGGGATCCTCATGGGCCAGTTTCGACACCGCGACGGTGAGAAAATCCCGCTGCGTCACGAGACCGACCAGATAGTCTCCGTCCCGCGTGACCGGAACATGACGGATCGCCTTGAGATCGAGAAGGTCCCGCAGAATCTTGAGGTCATCTTCCTCGCTCAGAGTGATCACCTCGCGAGTCATCAGATCGGCGACTCTGGGATCGTAAAAACCTTCCTGAACCTCGCTCGCGACCCGAGCCGCGGTCGTCATGCTCTCAAGCTGCTCCATGATGCTCTCTCCTTTTCTGAACTCGCTTGCCTTCAAGGCTCGCCAGCATTCGCTTCATATGCAATGCGGCTCTCGAGACCGCATCGTAAAGATCATCGCCCTCGTCCTGGGCAACCAAGTCGCGTCCGCGGAAGTGAACCCTGAACAGAGCAGTAAACGTCTTGCGCCCAGCCTTGCTGAGAAAGACGCGTAGGGATGCGTTCGCGGGAAGCATTGCCTCGAGTCGGGCAAGCTGTCCTTCAACATGGCCCTTGATGGCGGGGGTAAGACTGAAGTGTTCTGATGCGATGATGGTTCTCATCGAATGCCTCCTCTCGAAGGGAGGTCATTACAAACCCAGTGCCACGAAAGATCGCTGGACCTAGCCTAAAAACATCAGTTTTTTCAAACCATTAACGAAGCATCTGAAATGATCCCCGATTCGGATTGGGACATTCTAACCCAAGCGTGAGCGCGCCTTTTCGGTCCGACCAAGCGGCACGCATAGCCGTCAAATTTCGCGCTCATCCGCCCCTCAATGCGGAGTTCAAGGGGCCATCGAAGGAGAAGTCGGGATAGAGTGGGTCGTACCACCAACTGGGCCACTCTCCGAATTCATAGGGCAACCTTCCCGCGCTCTGTCGGCCAAGATCGATGCTTTCACTTTCCGCCGTGATGCCGACTCGATCGAAGTTCACCACGCTCTTGACGACTTGCTCCGGGACCTGCATCCGCCAATTGAAAGCAAAGCCCGGGATCTCGCTCGCTTGGTCGATCCCGGCGGGCAACGGATAGAAAAGGTCCACGGTCCTCCGAATTCCCGGATTGACGACGATCATGGGTAGGACGCGGAGCTCGGCGTCGGTGTTCAAGTACGCCGGGCGGCTCTCGCCATGCTCGGGCAGTTCGAGAATCTGTTCGCGTGAGTTGAGTACCCATGGCTCGGTGCCGGAGTTCTCGAGTTCCATGCGCAGATGCAGAGTCCTTACGCCTGCTTGCTCTTCTTTGGGACGGATTTCGACGACACCGTGAGATTTGATTCGCAGGCGGCCTTTTCGATCGCCCGACGGGATGACATAGCCGACGCTTCGGTCGACCTCTGCGCTCACGACTTGCTGCTCCGCCGGGACGTAACTGTACGGCGTCGAGGAACAGGACACGCCCGCTCCGATCATACTCATACCGATCCCTGCGATGGCGACCACCCGGGCTTCGAATTTCGGGAGCACTCCAAACCTGATTGCAATGGGCATACTGAGCCCAAGGCTCATGGATTGCACGATCGTCTTTCGTAGAATGACTGAAAAAGGAATTCGACTGATCGCACTAGGAATTCTTTTCTCGAGCGTCATGTCCTGCGCCCACCCAGAGAAGCGCCATGCGCCGGTTCCCTCCGTGCCACCCCTGGTGACGGGTGCCCCCGGGACAGCGGGAGCTGAGCCCCCTAAAATCCGCATCGCGCAGATGAAGCTGATCAGTCCCGCCTTCGCTGACGGCGATTGGTTTCCCCCTGAGTATCTGGACTCAACGACCCCCGTATCGCCCCCAATGAGATGGACAGATGTCCCGATCGGAACTCAATCTTTCGCGCTTTTGATGGAGCGCCTCGATCAGACCGCCGGCATGCGATCGGTCTACTGGATCGTATATAATATTCCGGGTGAAGCACGGGGCCTCTCCCCCGGCCTTCCCGCGCGTGCTCTGATTTTTCCTTCCGAAACCATGCAAGGAACCAACTCCGAGGGAGATATCGGCGACACACCCCCCATCGTTTCTA
>CAYNDM010000014.1:20670-21485 GCA_964395265.1 uncultured Bacteriovoracaceae bacterium | reverse complement strand
CATCTACATGAAGATGAAAATGGCCCGACTCGAAGAGCAGAGGACCGAAAGCGCGATCGAGGAGTTCGATTTCTAAAGCGATCTCAAAGCGCGGTCAATGCGTGAAGCGTGATCTCAAAGCGTGGCTTGCCATGCTCGAACCTGCTCGTCCAACGATGCCCCAGGCTTGAGCCGTTTGCCGCTCAGGGCTTCGAGAGTCGCGACAGTGCGTTCCAAAAGGGCAGGGTCCTTGCGGTGCTGGAGAAGAGGCTTGAGCCGTCCACAGACTTCCTGAGCATTGGCTGGCTTCAGCTCCACGAGCGCGTCGAGAGCTTTCTGGGGGATCCAGCGCGCCTTCCCCTGCTGATAGTTCGCCCCGTGCTCCAGCGCCGAAACCAGGGCCTCGGTCGCTCCGTTGGGCCTGAGTGTCCGAACCGCATCCACGGCCTGGCTTCTCACGACCAGAGCACGGTCACGCAATAGAGGGATGACCGCGTCCGAGGTTTTCGGATGCTTGAGAACGGTCAACGCGCGAAGCGCGGCGCTTCGGATCATCCAGGAGCGATCCCTGAGAAAAGGCACGAGGAGAGGGGCGGCTTCTTTTCCTCCCAATTTCGCCGCTCCCATCAATGCGATGTAGCGATCGGCGTCCTTCTGCTTGGCATCTGAAGCGAGTCGGAGAAGCGGCTCGACGGCTTCGGTGCTGTAGTTGCGCTGCCATCGATCCAGGATCGCGGCGAAGTCCGCGTTCTTCCGCGTTTTAAGCTCTTTTCGGATCGAAGCGTCGATGTTGGCCGACTTCGAAATCCCTTTCGGAATGGCTGCCCACGCGCTAG
>CAYNDM010000014.1:0-20660 GCA_964395265.1 uncultured Bacteriovoracaceae bacterium | reverse complement strand
TACGAAATAGTTAGGCCGAGCAGGGCGATTGCTCCCGCTTGCGCCGCGCGCAGATCAGCCTTTGAGCATTTTTTCGAATTCAGCAACCAGATCGGCATCGCTTTTCTCCATGCTCTCCATCGGAGCGGGCTCGGTCGCCGCAGCCTCAGGTGCCGCAGGCGCAGACGCCGCGGGTTCAGACGCCGCGGGATTCTGAAGGCTTTGCTCGACCTGATCGACAAGGCCCTCGAACGCGGCATCGTTTGGCGCCGCCGGTCCAGCCTCTGAATCCGCTGCCGCCACGGCGGAGACAGCGCTTGAGTCGGAGGGAGGTGCCTCGATCATTGCGGGTTCTTCCTGAGGCGACGAAGCAGTCTCCGCTTCCTGGACCTTCGCCGCGGGAGTCTCTGGTTCAGGCTGCACATTCTGCGCCGGAGCGGGAGAAGCGGGAGCCGCAGAAGCAGTCTCGGGCATGGCTCCCGTCCCTTGCAGCGCGGCCTTGAGCTGCGCGTTCTCCTGCTGCAGTCGTTTCAGATTCGCCAGATCGTCTTCGATGACGCTGTATTCGGCGAGCTTGCCTTCGAGAATCGCGATCTTTTCCTGGAGCGCTTTCAGCTCGGCCGAACGATCCGGGCCGGAGTTTCCTCCAGGCTGAGAGCCTGCGGCACGGGCCTCGGCCAGCTCCTGCTCGATCTTCTGCTTTTCTTGCATCAGGCCCTGCATCGCCTGGGACTGCTCGGCCATCTTGGCTTCGAGCAAAGTGACCTTTTGAGCCAGAGCGGGGTCAAGCGATGCAGTGCCGAGAGAGGCGAGATTGAGATTGGAGATCTGCGAAGCCTGCATGCCAGGATCGATATCCGCTCCGGCCGAGCGAAGAAGACCGAAGAGCTGCGTGCGGAGCTGGTTCGCGTCCTGGATCAGCTCGTTGAGGTAGACCTTCACCACGCCCGCGGGTACCGCCTGGTCGATTACGCCAAGCCTGCGTTTTCGCAGGACCCAGAAGGCCGCGTAGCCCGTGCAAAGCACTCCAATCAGGAGCGCTTCGAAAAGCAACGCTTCAGGAGTGAATTTGGAAAGCAGATATACCCATGACGACATCTCTGGTCCCCTAAGCGGCGGGTTTGGTTTTCCGGCCGCGCTAGGAATATTGTCCCGGGAGCGTGGGCGCGTGTCAAACGCAGATGCTTGGGCGAGAAAGGGCTTTGTCAGATCTTTGGCGGAGAATGGCGCTCCAGCACGCAGAGCTCCGGAGCGATGACCTGTCTCAAGGCCTCATGCAGGTACGGATTCGACGCGAGCAGCTCGGGTTTCTCGATCCGCACTTTTTGCCCTTTGAAGTCGGTGACCCGGCCTCCGGCCTCCTCGATCAGCACGATTCCGGCCGCCACGTCCCACGGGGAAAGGCCCTGCTCCCAGAATCCGTCGAAGACGCCACGAGCGGTGTAGGCCATGTCGAGGGCCGCGCTGCCGGGACGACGGATGGCGCGAGCGATCGTGCTGAGTCGCTCGAACGGCTTCATCTCGCGATGCAGGTATTCGTCCTTGCGGTAGGTGAAGCCAGTGGTGAGGAGCGCGTCCTTGAGATTGCGGGTCCTGGAGACGTGAATCCGCTTGCGGTTCAAAAACGCTCCTTTGCCGCGAACCGCGACGTAGGTTTCTTCGAGGATCGGATGGTAGATCACGCCGGCGACGAGCTCACCCTGCCATTCGGCGGCCAAGGATACGCAGAACATGGGAAAGCCGTGGATGTAGTTGGTGGTTCCGTCCAGCGGATCGATGATCCAGCGGCCAGGAGCGTCGCGGCTTTCGAGGCCGGACTCCTCGGCCAGTACGCCGAACTCGGGGAAGGCGCGCTTGAGAATCCGAATGGCGGCATCTTCGGCGGCGATATCGATATTGGTCACAAGCCCCGCGTCCCGCTTCTCCCGAACCTGCAGGTTCTTGCCGAAGTTTTTGCGGAGAATCCGTCCCGCGGAGTGCGCGGCTTCGATCAACGTGAGTTTCAGCTTCGCCTGATTCAGCTTGTGTCGCATCTTCGGCTTTCGAGGTACCTAGCTGGCCTTTTGCTTGGCGTGAGCGACCTGAGCCTCAATCTCCTTCTTGAAGGCTTCGGCCAGTTTTCGGGTGACGGGTCCGGGCTTGCCGTTTCCGATCTTTTTCTTGTCCAGGCGCGTGACGGGAAAGACCTCTTTCAAGGAGCTGGTGATGAAAACCTCATCCGCTTCAAGCATCCTCTCCCTGGGAAACCGGACTTCTCGAACTTCGATGCCCAATTCGCGGGCGATTCGAATGACCTCCCGGCGCGTAATTCCGTCCAGGATTCCGATATCCAGCGGCGAGGTGGCGATCACGCCCTTGCGGACATAAAAAGCATTGAAGGTCGTACCCTCGGTGACGTGCCCGTCGCTGTTCAACAGAATGGCGTCATCGTAATCGGAGGCGGCGGCTTCGAGATAGGCAAGTAAACTGTTCAGGTAGTTGCCTGATTTCATCGCAGGGTCGAGTGCGCGCGCGTCATTTCGAAGTCGAGCCGAAATGCTGAGATGGAGGCCCTTTTCAAACCCTTGGGGGGTCATATTTGTGGTGAACGGGCCGACGGGGATCATCAAGATGACGTACAGCGACGGCGTCGTCAGGCAATTCAAACCGAACCCGATCCGCCCTTCGCCCCGTGAAACGATAATTCGGCAATACGCATCTTCTTTGGCCATCCCCGGCTGCGTCCGGAACTGCTCAAAGGTTTTCTGAATTTGCCTTTTGTAATCGTCGGTGCTTTGGGCCAAGGTCATTCGGCAGCGTCTGGCTGACTCGGCCAGTCGTTCTAGATGGCCGTCCAGGTGAAGAAACACGCCGTCATACGAGCGAACCACTTCGTACAGGCTGTCGCCATAGAGGTAGGCTCGATCAAAGACCGAGATTTTGGCTTGGGAAGGAAGCAGAATCTGTCCGTTGACGTTTACGAGGGCGTTTTGCATAGCTATGGATAGCTATAGATACAACCGATGAAAAAAGGTATCGCAAAAACACTCCTGATTCTCCTGAACTTCGCTCTCTGGATGGGCGGGTGCGCCTCGAAGCCTCGCTTTCAGCCCAGTGCTCCTGTCGAGAATACGCGAACCGTGCAAGAGGCGCTGTTGCTCTGCGACCAGTACCATGCGCCACCAGATGCAGTGCGTCCTATAGCGCTTGCTCCGTATTTGGATTGCGTTGACGATGCGGCCGCTCGTCATCGCGACACCGCTCCCGAGGCATTTCTGGCCTTTCGGCGCGAGCTGCACAGCCGTTACTCCTCCTTGAGCGATTCTGAATGGAGTCCTTCGGTGAAAAGAGAGATCGAGCTCGCGATCCACGCGCTTTTTCGCGTTCTTTGGAGCGAGGGAGGATGGAGGCCTCGAGTAACCGAGGCCGAAAAAAAGGCCGTTCTCAGGCATTTCCCGATCCTCGCCGATCGCTTCGCCGCTGAGTCCTGGAGCCCGCACCGAGTGGTATTTCTGGACCCTGAGCTCGAAGCCGCGAAGGCCAGGCTGGCCGCATTGAGGAAATCGAAGGGAGATCCAGTCAGGACTCTTTCGCCTTCGGCGGTGACCCAACTCTGCCTTCAATTCGCGAAAATCGAAGATGAGGTGGGGTATTTGCATGCGCTCTGGGATGATCTTTCTGAGATGGTGCGGCTGGATCCTCGCAACGAAGTGCGTGGCCGGGTCGAGCAAAAGTTCCGCGACAGGATCCGGAATGTCTTGCTGCGACTGGAGGAGCTCGAACTCGGAGTCGAAAAGGCTGGAGCCGAGAACGTGATCAGCAGGAACGTTTGCCTAAGAGGATACTCCTGAATGCTCGAATCGACAGAGTCCCTGTTGCCGCGCCCAGCGGATGGTTCGAAGCTGAAAGTGGCTTGTCTGGGCATCGAAGAGGAGTCGTTGGATGAGCTTGACCGCCTCCTGACCACGCTGGGAGTGAGCTCAGTCGGGAGGTTGATCTTCTCCAATAAGAAGATCAATCCCGCGACCTATATCGGAACGGGCAAGCTCGATGAGATGAAAGCGATGATGGAAGCGCTCAAGGCCGACGCTCTGATCGTCGATGTGGAGCTCTCGCCCAACCAATTGAGGAATGTCGAGAAATACGTCGGCAAGCCCGTAGTCGATCGCCCCGGGGTGATCATCGAGATTTTCTCCCGGCATGCCCGAACCAAAGAAGCGAAGGTGCAGGTGGAACTCGCCAAGCTTCAGTACCTGCTTCCGAGGCTCGCTCATTTTTGGACCCACTTCGAACGTCAGCGCGGTGGGATCGGGCTGAAGGGTATGGGCGAGAAGCAGATTGAAGTGGATCGCCGCCTCGTCAAGAAAAGGATGGCACTGCTGCGAGAGAGGCTCGCTGACATCGAGAAGGAGAGAAGCGTCCAGAGGGCAGGTCGGTCCGATGTTCTCAAGGTGGCGTTGGTTGGTTACACGAACGCCGGCAAATCCACTTTGCTCAACTCCCTGACCCAGAGCTCTGTTCGTGCCGAGGACAAGCTGTTCGCGACGCTTGATCCCAGCGTGCGATCTCTGGATCCGTTCAGCCATCCGCCGATCGTGGCGATCGATACCGTCGGATTCATCAGCAACCTCCCTCATTCGTTGGTCGCCTCCTTCAGGTCGACCCTGGAGGAATTGCATCAGGCCGATCTTCTCCTGCATGTCGTGGACGGAAGCTCGCCCCAGGCGAGGGAGCAATATGAAGTCACGGAACCGGTTCTCAAGGACCTGGGGCTGGAGAACAAGCCTCGCCTGACGGTCCTGAACAAAGCGGATTTGGTCGAGGGGGACAGGGCGGCACGCAATCTGATGAGGCTTGCCGTGCCCGGAGCCGTTTCGGTCTCGGCGTTCCGAGAAGAGGACGTGAAACGCCTGCGGGAGCTGATCCTGGAGCAGTTCAAAAAGAGAATGGGGCTTTGGGAAGTTCTGGTCCCTTACGGCGAGAGCAAGCTCGAAGCGCAGCTTCACGCTTATGGCAGCGTCGAGCGTACCAAGCATCTGGACAAGGGGACGTTCTTTCGCGTTTTCATCGACGAAGGCTGGGCTAAGAAGTTGGAGTTGGAGAAGTACCGCCTATGAAACCCGGGCCTTCGCGAGCGGCGACGGCTCTGGCTTTCGCGCTCGCTCAGCTTTTCTCGTGGGATGTCCTGGCACAAGGCAAGCAGGCGGTCGCGGAAATTCCGCTGCAGGTGACTTACGAGATTTCGGATGAGCCGTTGACCACCGAGAAGATCTGGAGGATTTCCCCGGATGAGCTCAATCCGCATCGGCAGAAGTGGGCGCTAGACCGTCAAGTCAAGCTCGATGGGATCAGCGCCGTTCAGATCCCGGGCAAGGAGACTTACAAGGTCGCGCTCCTTGGCATCAAGGCGGAGACGACTCTTTTCGCGCGCCCCTTGGGGCCTTGGTACCACCCGATCGATCATTTTCGCTGCAGCAAGGAACCCGACGAATGGTTTTCGACTCTTGAAGGAGTTCGCGTGGCGGCTCAGGCAGCGGCGGAGTTCTGGCACGAGCTTATCGCCGATCGGAAATTCGATCTGTCTCTCCGCTTTGACAAGATTTCCGCTCCCACCCCGCGCGCGGCCTTGGCGGCTGCTCAAGAGATTTACATCGGGTGGCTTCAGGTGAATGAGGCTGAGTGGGCGATCAAAGGCAGGAGCAGCGCACGCAACGCCGAGTGGCGCCACTATCTGAAGAGAGCCTCCGCGATGGGGATCTGCAAGAGCGGAAAGAACATCGCCCGATCCAAGCTGCCGCCTCGTCCCAAGTGGAAAGAAATGATGGCGCCGCCGGCGATTCGTCCTCCCGAGAAGCTGCTGGCCCGAGCTCCGGCGAGGATTTGGGATGGACTTTACTCCGTGCGTTTGTCGATTCAGACTGCGGGCACGGAGCTGGTGGGGCAGTTCCTGTTGGACTCGGGCGCTGCCAAGAGCCTGATTTCGCCTTCTTTCCTCGAGTCTCAAGGAATCAATCCCTCCTCTCTGCGTGTCGCCAAATCCGCTCCGCAGCGAGTCTCCTGGACCGGGGGAAGCGGCTTGGCTCATCGGGCCGTGGTGGATCGGTCCGCGCTGAGCGGGTTGGATCTGAGGCTGACGGAGTTCCTTTTGGTCGAAACAGACCTGTTCAAGCCTCCGCAGCACGCGGCCAACTGTTGCGACGGGGTTCTCGGCCTGGATTTTCTCAGGCGCTTCGTCGTGGAGTTCTCGCCGGGACGGCCTGCCGCGATCGAGATTTGGCCGCGGGAGGGATATTTCAAGACCGATCGCTCATGGTCAGAGGTCGCGATTTCACCTCAAGGAGCTCTTGCCAGCGAGGAGTGCGAATTGATCTCTGGGGGGACTCGGCTTCAGGGCGTGCGGTGGAATACCGGCGCCGCCGCGGCGATCGAAATTCATTCGCCCTGGGAATCTCAGGCGAGGAAGGCCAAAGGGCCTTGGGCGCTTCGATGTGGAGAGCTATTGATCGCCGATGCGATCTCCCCGAAGACGAGTCGCGCGATTTCGTTTCGTGATCCAGGCCTGACCGCTGGGATGGGGCTGATGGGGAGAGGTCCTTTCAGCCTGGACGTGCCTCATGGGCGGATCTGGTGGTCTCAAGCGTTTCTCAGCGCGCGTGACCGCGTGAACAAGACCGGACTTCAGCTGAAGTATCGAATGAACCGGTTCGGCGATCGGGAGCTCAGGGTCGAGGGCGTCGCGCGCAACTCTCCGGCGGCCGAATACCTGAAAGCGGGGCTCGTGCCAGGCGCCGAGATCCTAGCGGTAGACGGCATCCCGTCCGTCGATCTGGACCTATGGGAAATCAGCCAGCGCCTTTCGGGCGCGCGCGGCGAGGTGGTTCATCTGCGATGGAAGGCTTCTAAAGGTTTCGCCGAGGCTAAGCTCTCAGTGAAGTGAGATCCGAAGCTTGTGGGTTCACGCGAGGGTGCGAGGCGAGCCGAGGCGTGAATTCACGCGAAGACGTTGAGAGAGCTAAAGGGGAGCGGATTCACGCGAAGACGCGTTCCAGGCCCCAGAGGTCTCGCTCTCGTTTCGCGATCGCCACGATCCGGTCGTTATTGTAGATCACCAGGGTATCCTGGTCGCGCTTCGAGGAGGCTGCGGGCTGCACTCGCTCGAGGATACTGAAGAGCGCGCTTTGGCGTCCGTGAATGAGCGCCTGGGCCTCTTCGAAAGTGGCATCAGCCCGCGAGTAATCGTCCAGCAGGCGATCGAAGGGAATCCAGCAATCGAGGGACGGCCAATCCAGCGCCGAGTCGGGCTGGGTGATCCGCTCGAGGGGCAACGCATCCTCCAAACGAAAGCGTCCAGAGCCTGTCCGTTCCAAGGTTTCGAGCATAGCTACGGTCCCCAGTATGCGTCCGAAATCCTGGGCCAATGTGCGGATGTAGGTGCCCGAGCTGCATTGGACACGAATCAAGGCGTGGGGCGGCTCGTATTGGAGAATCTCAAAGCGATCGAGATGGCAAAGCTTGGGGGTGCGTTCGACTTCGATCCCCTGGCGAGCCAGCTCGTAAAGAGGCTTCCCGTTTTTCTTCTTTGCCGAGTGCATTGGCGGGACTTGGAGGTAGGGTTGGGCGGTCAGCTTCGTTGCCATGGCTTG
Organism: uncultured Bacteriovoracaceae bacterium; assembly: GCA_964395265.1. Lineage (GTDB taxonomy): Bacteria > Bdellovibrionota > UBA1018 > UBA1018 > UBA1018 > CAYNDM01. Next base: position 13,059 of record CAYNDM010000014.1, on the reverse strand, counting down.
CAGCTCTTCGATCGAAGATGGGATCTGGTCGGATCTTTCTGAGATCGGAGCCGTTGGGTCCCCCGGGACCGTGGTCTCACCGAAGCGAACCCTGCCGATGTACTCCTTCTGGGAACCCAGGAAATATCGGGCCAGCTTCAGCGCGCGTCCGGTACAGACGACGAGAAGACCGGTAGCGAATGGATCAAGAGTACCGCCGTGGCCGATCTTGGGGAGTTCGCTTCTCTTGAGGCCATGGACTGCCCTCAAGCTCTTCTGGAGAGCTTCGATGACTCCGAACGAGCTGATTCCCTGGGGCTTATTGACCAGGAGAGCCCCGTTCCAGTTTTCGAACTTCATACTGCTCACGGCTTGGACTTCGAATGACGCGATGGCTCGTCGGCATCAGCTTGCGTATCGCCGGTTTCCTGGCCCTCGGCTTGATCGTTCGTCGTGGCTTGATCGTCCTTCGAAATCTGCTTCAGCAGGTCGTAGACTCGATTCGCGTTGGCCAACCCCTTGTCCTCGCGAAAGATCAGAGTCGGGATGTGGCGAATCGTCAGAACTCCCGCGATATGGCGACGCAAGAAGCCAGCCGCGGAATTCAAGCCAACCAAGCATTCCTGCATTTCCTTGCGCGCGGCCTTCTCGTTCGAGAGCGTCCCATGGGAACCCAGGATATTGACGTACACCGTGGCTTGGCCGCCATCTGGCGTGACTTCGACGTTCGTGATCGTTATCGTCGGCACGCGAGGGTCTTTGACCTCGCGTGGGATCACCACCGATAGCTCTTGCTGAATGACTGCCGCAAGCCGGGCTCGTCGCGTCTCTTGCATGAAATACCCGCCTTAGAGGTTAGCCGTTCAGCTCCGGAGTGACGAATTCGATCTGGTAAGCCTCGATGAGGTCACCCGGTTTGAGATCGTTATAGTTCTCAAGACCGATCCCGCATTCATAGCCGGTAGCGACTTCCTTAGCGTCGTCTTTGAATCGCTTGAGCGAGGACATCTTGCCTTCGAAGATGATCCGGCTGTCACGCAGCAAACGAACATTGGCGCCTCGGACGATTTTGCCATCGATGACCGCGGAGCCCGCGATCGTGCCCACCTTCGGGACCGAGATCGTCTGACGACCCGCGGCGCGGCCCAGGAACTTCTCGACCTTTTTCTTTTCGAGGAGGCCGACCATGGCGGTCTTCACGTCTTCGATCAGCTCGTAGATGATGCTGTAGCACTTGATGTCGACGTGCTCGGCTTCGGCGATCTGGCGCGCTTTGGTCTCGGGGCGCACGTTGAAGCCGATGATGATCGCGTCGGATGCGCCGGCCAGCAGGACGTCGCTTTCGGTGATGCCTCCAGGGGCCGCGTGAATGACCTTCACCTTGACCTTCTCGTTGGAGAGCTTCACCAGGCTGTCACGGACCGCCTCCACAGAGCCGAAAACGTCGGCTTTGAGGATGACATTGAGCTCTTTGAGGTCGCCGCTCTGGATCTTCGAGAAAAGCTGATCCAGCGAGACGTTGCCTTTGGAGCCCGCGATCTGGGCACGCGCTTGCTCGGCGCGGTTCTCTGCGATCTTGCGTGCGTCGGCTTCCGTCTTCGGAGAGTCGAACTTGTCGCCTGCGTTGGGCACGCCTTCGAAGCCTAGGATCTCCGCGGCATAACCGGGGCCCGCTTCCTTGATCGGGTTGCCGTGGTGATCAATCAGCGCGCGCACCTTGCCTGCATGAGGGCCTGAGACGATCGGGTCGCCGACCCTCAGAGTACCGCGCTTGACCAGAACGCTGACCACGGGGCCGCGGCCCTTCTCCAAGCGTCCCTCGAGCACCGTGCCCGATGCCCGGGCGTTCGGATTGGCTTTCAGGTCCAGGATCTCGGCCTGGAGCAGGATCGATTCCAAGAGCTTGTCGAGATTGGTCTTGGCGATCGCTGAAACGGGGACGAACATCGTTTCACCGCCCCATTCCTCAGCCAGAAGGTCGAGTTCGGCGAGCTGCTGCTTGATTTTCTCGGGATTCGCCTGTGGCTTGTCCATTTTGTTCATCGCGACGATGATCGGAACGCCGGCTGCCTTGGCGTGGCTCAAGGCCTCGCGGGTCTGCGGCATGACACCGTCGTCAGCCGCGACGACCAGAATCACGATGTCGGTGACGTTGGCGCCACGGGCACGCATGACCGTGAAGGCCTCGTGACCAGGGGTGTCGATAAAGGTGATGAACTTGCCGTTTTGTTGGACGGTATAAGCACCGATGTGCTGCGTGATCCCTCCAGCTTCGCCAGCGGCGACATTCGCTTCGCGGATCGCGTCCAGAAGCGAAGTCTTGCCATGGTCGACATGGCCCATGATCGTTACGACCGGAGGTCGAGGTTGAAGCTGATCTTCGGTGTCGGTCTCGGTGTCGAGCAGCACCTCTTCCTTGAAGGAGATGTTCTTGACTTCGTAGTCGTACTCCGAAGCAACGAGGGATGCCGTGTCGATGTCGATAGCTTGGTTGATCCCAGCCATCTGGCCCATTCCCATCAGCTTTCGGACGATTTCGGTGGCCTTCACGCCCATCTGAGCAGCCAGGTCACCGACGGTGATCGTCTCCCCCATTTCAACGACGCGCTTGATCGCCTTAGGAGTGGTGATCTCGGTTTTCTTGAGTTCCTTACCCACGGGAATCCTCTTCTTCTTAGGCAGGAAGACCATTTCCTTTTTGCGGTAGTCGGCAAAACGGACGTCTTCAGGCCTGATCTCGAGCTCACGGCCTCCGCCTCCGCCCCGTTTCTTCTGTGCTTCCTCCTCGACCATCTGATCGAGGTTTTCCTTGGTGATTCGGGTGATTCGGGTTCCGGTCGCGTCAGAAGTCGTGCCTCGGACCGCTGGCTTCACGGAAACAGCCGGGGTCTTCGACTCTGGCGGTTTGAACATCGGGCGTGGCGGCGGCGCCGACGGCTCGACGATCTTCAGGATGCTCCGTCGAGGAGCGACAGGGCGAGGAGGCAGGACGATCTGCTTCTTGTGCTTCGCATCCGGAGTGGCCGCCTGCGCGGCAGCGCCGGATTCCGCCGAGGCGTCCGATGCCTGAGCGTCGGCAGCAGTTTCTGCCGGCGCAGCGTGTTCTCCTTCTTGAGTTGCGGCGGCTTCATATTCGCCCGCCAAGCCCTGTGCGGCGGCTTCGCTGCCGTCAGGGCTCTGCTGCGCCTCCAGCTGGGCTTTGGATTCCTCAGGCGTCTGCGTATCGAGGTTCTCTGTTCTGTAAGGGATATGACCAGCGGACGAGATCACGGTCTCGTCGGTCGCTCCGTCGGAATGAACGCGCCGGCGAATCACCGGGGCCGCTGCTTTGCGGTCCGCGGTCTCCTTGATTTCCGGTTCAGCCGCTGCGCTGGGCGCCGCTGAGTCGGCCGCTGCGGCCTTCTTGCGGGTCCTCGCGGCCACTTTCTTCGGAGCGCCATCCGCCGAGGTTTTCGCCCTGGTGGACTTGGCTGATTTTGACGGCTTTTTACCAAGCGAAGTCCGTGCGATCTGAACCTCATGAGCGCCAAGGCTACTCATATGGTTCTTGACCTTGATGTTCAGCGCATTCAGCTTGTCGAGGAGCGAGATCGAGTCGACCCCAAGCTCCTTCGCCAGCTCGTAGACTTTCATGTTTTCTTGTTCAACCATTCAGTTCAGTCCTTCTCCTTAAGGATCCCTCGCGTGCAAAAAAGGGATCACTCGTTTCCTTTTTCTTCTTTGTCTGCCGGGGCGCTATCGCCAGTAGGAGCGGGTGCGGCGGCTTCGCCCTCAGCTGCCGGGCTCGCTTGCCGCATCATCTCGCGGAGGCGCTCTTCAGCCAGAGTTTTCGCATCCTTCATGGGAGCGGCGGTAAAGGAGCCTTTGCCGTCGTCCCTCGGGCCAGTCGGAGCTGCAAGCGCGTCGCCAGCTTTCTCGACCACGGCTTGCGCACGCTCCTTGAGGTTCTGAGCGGCTTCGGCGGTATCGTAGCCCGGAATCTTCATCAGATTCTCGATAGGCGCGTCCGCGATCTGCCGGACGTTGAGATAGCCTGCCTGATACATGCCTTGAGCCATCGTCTCGTTGACGCCCTCGATATGCTGCAGGTTGAAGATCGCATCCGACTGACGTTTCTGCAGCTTGGATTTCGAGATGATGTCCAGCCTCCAGCCAGTCAACTGAGCGGCCAAGCGGACGTTCTGTCCTTTGCGGCCGATCGCCAGCGAAAGCTGGTCGTCTTCAACCATGATCTCCATCGTCTTGTTGCGCTCGTCCATGCGGACCGAGGAGATCTCGGCAGGCGCGAGAGCCGACCGGACGAAGATGACCGGGTTGTCAGACCATGGAATGATGTCGATCTTTTCGCCTTTGAGCTCGGAGATCACGTTCTGAACGCGGATCCCCTTCATGCCGACGCAGGCGCCGACCGGATCCACGTCACGATCTTTCGAAACGACCGCGATCTTGGAGCGGGCACCCGGCTCGCGTGCGCAGGCTCTGATCTCGACGATCTCTTCGCGGATCTCGGGCACTTCGACTTCAAAGAGCTTCATCAGGTATTTGGGCGACGTCCGGCTCAGGATCAGCTGCGGCCCGCGCGTCGTCAGGGTGACGTCGGCCAGATAAGCCTGGACGCGATCGCCCGGCTTGAATTGCTCGCCCGGGATGATCTCGTTACGGGGGAGGATCGCGTCGGTCTTGCCCAGGTCGATGACCAGGTTTCCTCGCTCCACGCGGCGTGCGATGCCGGTGATGATCTCTCCCTTGCGGTGGATGAACTCGTTGTAGATAATTTCGCGCTCGGCGTCGCGGACTTTCTGGAAAATGACCTGCTTCGCGGTCTGCGCGTCGATACGGCCGAACTCGGGGCCTTCGACGCGAATGCCCAATTCGTCGCCGATCTGAACCCCTGGGTCGAGCTTGCGCGCTTCCTCGATGTCGATCTCTTCGGCTTCGTCGAGCATCTCGGGTTCGCTCTCGACCACTTTCTTGAATTGGAACAGGTCGATCTCGCCCGTCTCGGTATTGTAGTGGGCCTCAAGCACGGCGTGCGGGCCGTACTTCTTCTGGGCAGCCGTGAGCATGGCCTGCTCGAGGGCGCTGATGATGATCTCGCGTTTGATGCCGCGGTCTTTTCCAACAGTTTCAATCACACGGCTCAGTTCGGACGCGTTCATAATTACTCCTTTTCATCAAACTCGAACTTCGGTTCGAGGTTGGCTTTCGATATGAGGGAGAGAGGGATCATCACCTCATCTCCGCTGTTTGTAGTTGGCTCAGCCGAATCGGCTTTGCGTTTTTTGCTCCCTTTGGAAGATCGGTCCTTCGAAAGAGAGAGCAAGACTTTCCCATCCCGCATGCCCTTCAGAACGCCCAGGAAGTTCTTCTGCTTAGGGTTCTTCTCCTGATAGCCGGGGTTTTCGAGCTCGGAAGGGGTCAAGGGGCGAAATACATGGATTCGGGCTTCGCGTCCCAAGAACCGCTCATAGTCCTTTGCTTGTCTCAGCGGGCGATCCACGCCCGGCGAAGAAACTTCGAGCTCGTAGCTCGCGCCATGAAAAACGGCATCGACCTCGGACATCGCATCCAGGGGCTCGTCGAGCGCGCGGCTGACCCGGGCGCAATCTTCCACCCCGATCGCTTCGCCTTTTGCGGTCAGGTGATCAATATAGAGGCGCAGGGTCTTCTGGCGATGGGTGACGATCTCGAGATGGACGATTTCGTACCCAAGAGGCTCTACCAGAGGCGAAAGCAAGGCGATCAGCTGTTCAGCCGGACGCCCGGCCCGCTTGTCTTGCTGCTCGTCGAATTCGAAGTTCACGGTCTTTTCTTCAATCATTCTTCAAAATCATGGGTTTCGGTCGCATTTCCACCCTTGGCTTGCCTTCAAGCAAAAAAAAAGTGGGCTGGTGGCCCACTTGCAGAAGTGACCGATAATTCTGTTTGCGTTCTAGCATATTGAGTCGCGCAGATTCAAGGGGAACCTTTTCTTGACAGGGCGAGAAGAGTACTGTTCCAATAAAGTATGTCTTCGAGTTCCTTAAGAAATCGGACCTTGCGTTATTGGCCTTTCCTGCTGCTGGGTTTAAGCGGGCTGCCCGCTTGGGGACAAGGGCAGATGCCTGCTCATCAGGTTCGAGCGTTGTTGCAACTCGCAGATTTTCAAAAAGAATTGAAGACATGGTCGCTTTCCGAGCTTCGTCAGCTCAAGCAGGTCAGCGGCCGAGAAAAGGATCCGGAAACCGGGCGAGTTGAGCGCTGGGAAGGGGTCCTGCTGAGCACATTGATCGAGAAGGCGATCGATGGCCTGCCTGCCGAGCAGAAGGCCCTGGTCGATTTCGTCACACTGAAGAACGGGGACGGCCAAAGAGCCATTTTATCTCGTGCCTTTATCGTGAAGTATCCCGTGATGCTGGCCCTGGCGAGCGAGGGGCCGACTTCGGTCATGCCTTGGACTTCGAGGCCCAAAATCTTGGGTGAGGGGATCCCGCTCGAGGCGTTCTTCCTGAAGGGAGTCCGGGAGATCGAGCTGGGGAACTACCGGACGAGCTACGCTTCTGTTTTCTTGAAGCGCAGGACGGATCCCGCCGCCATGCGAGGGGAGAAGCTCTTCGTGCAGAACTGCATGGCCTGTCACGCCGCTGGCAAAGGGCCCGCCGCAACGGAGCTCATGAGCCATGCGAACGGCGCTCGAATCCGAGCCCTCAATGAGACCGCTCATCCCCAGGTTCAGGGCGTGACTCCTCTTTCGGGGCGGGATCGGCGCGCGCTGATGAACTATCTAGACGCGCATCGGGCCGAGAATTCTCCCGTCGCGACCACCTCGCGGGTTTCCGCCGATTGATCCCATTTGCGATTCGGCCTAGCTCAATGACTTCCTAGTCTGCATGCCGCATAGTGCGCGTGCCGCGCGGGCCGAGATACCCGCCGCGACGGGATGGGACGTGTGCCTCGGGGTACGCATTCCGCGTATCCCAGGGCGCTCGAATTTCGGCGTGGAGCGATGAGCTGCGTGGCGAGTCGGTTGCCTGTCGAGGTCGTCCCGTTATAAGAGACTTCAAAAGGAGAAATCCCATGTCCAACGACGCTCGCCCAGTACGTGTCCGCTTTGCTCCCTCGCCGACGGGCTTCCTGCACATCGGAGGGGTCAGGACCGCGCTCTTCAACTGGCTTTATGCCAGGCGTGCGGGCGGGCAGTTCCTTTTGCGGATCGAGGACACGGATCTGGAGCGCTCCGAGGAGCGATTCACCCAGGACATCATGGCGTCCATGAAATGGCTTGGGCTGACCTGGGACGAAGAGCCCCTTTTTCAGAGCAAGAGACTGGCGATCTATCGGGAGAAGGCTGAAGAGCTCGTCCGCGCGGGCCAGGCCTACCGCTGCTATTGCACGGAGGCCGAGGTCGAGAAAATGCGCGAGAAGGCGATGGCTGAGGGCCAGAAGCCCATGTACGACCGACGCTGCCGGACGAGGACGGGCGCGCCCGCCGAAGGCACGCCCTACGTGATCCGGGCCAAGATCCCGCTCGATGACCATGTCGAGTTCGTGGACCTGATCCGAGGGAATATCCGGATCGAGAACAAGGAAGTGGATGACTTCGTGCTGATCCGCTCGAACGGCGCTCCGACCTATAATCTGTCGGTGGTCGTTGACGACGTCGAAGGCCGCATGACCCATATCATTCGTGGAGAGGACCACATCAACAATACGCCGAAGCAGCTGCATCTTTATCGCTTCTTCGGTTATCCCGAGCCCCATTTCGCGCATTTGCCGATGATCTTGGGGCCGGACAAGAAGAAACTTTCGAAGCGCCACGGGGCGGTCTCGGCCAACGTCTATCGGGCGGAAGGCTACCTTCCCGAAGCGCTTCTGAATTTCCTCGCGCGCTTAGGGTGGAGCCATGGGGCGCAGGAGGTCTTCACCGTGGATGAGATGATCCAGTACTTTTCTTTTGATCATGTCCAGAAAGCCGGCGCGGTTTTCAATCCCGAGAAGCTGCTCTGGTTGAATGGCGAACACATCCGCCGCGCGACTCCGGAGCGCCTGGCCGATATCGTTCGAGAGGACTATGCCGATCTGTTCAAGGGGAATGCCCGCCTGGAGCGGGTGAAGACCCGAATCGGGCTCGCCATTGTTGCCCAGCTTCAGCCCAAGTTGAAGCTCATGCGGGAGTTTGCCGAGCAGCTGGCGCCGCTTTGCACGCCAGGGGCGCTCGAAGTCGACGCTTCCGGCCTGAAGTGGAACAAGGATGAGGGAATGAAAGCCGCGACTAAAGCGGCGGTGCGCTCCGCACTCGAGCAATTCGCGCTCAAGATCAAGTCCGCGCCTGAGGTGAAGCGCTCCGGGGCGGATGCGGATTGGGGTACTAGCCCCGCGCTATCGGATGCCGGGATGACCCATTCGGAGATCGATACGGTTCTGAGGGGGCTGAGTGAATCCCATGGAGTCAAGCTGGGAGACCTGATGCAGCCCATTCGCTTGGCGGTGACAGGGAGGCTTGTCAGTGGCGCGAGCCTATTTGAGTTGATTGCACTGCTCCCTTGGGATGTCGTGGAGCCTCGGCTGAAAAAAATCGAAAGTCTCTGAGCCCGGATCCCTGTTCAAACTTTACATTCCAATAATTGCGTTTAGGATGGGTCCCCGGGCTAAAATGAGCCGCCCGCTCAGGCAGCGCTAAGGAGTGCCTGGCGAGAGAAATCAAGTCATGAAACGTGCGCAAATCACGAAAAGTGCACGAAAGAGAGGGAAAATGCGGAACAGTGTTCACGAGAAAGTCTGGATTGGAGTCGCGCTCACGGCGATGTCGTTCGGTCTGGTGAGTTGTGGTGAGGAAAAGTCCCAAGTTGAAGGTTCCTTGTCCCAACTGCAGAAAGAAAAGCTGGTGGGAACGCTCGATTCGGCAGGTCGGGCGCAGGTCGCGATGAAGGCGGTTGGCCAGCGATCAGACTTTCGGACCTACATGCAGGCGCCTGACTTAGGCGAGATCTCCGATATGAGGCGACGGCTGAGCGAAAGCCTGCAAAGAGGAGGAGATTGCCGGTATTCCATTTCGCCCGGTGGTTTCGAGATCCCCAGCCCTACGCGAGGGGCCCCGAGTCGGTTTCATATTTTGATGAAGATGGAAGGCGCTGATTGTCCAGCCATCATGCATTTCGAGGTGAAAGGCGAGTTTCCGAGCGCGATCTATCCGGAAAACGTGCAGCAGGTTCGTTTCGACCTGAATATCGCATACCAGGTGCAAGATCCCGAGTTTGAAAAACTCAATGACGTAAAGGCATTTCAGTTCAAGGGCGGTCTTGGAGCGTCTGGAAATGCCAATGGCGGACAGGCTGAGTTCACGCTGAACGGATTCATCGAGTCGCGAAGCAATGGCAACGTCACTTTGAACTGGAAAGGTGATCTCGTCGGAACTTCGAGCGAATACAGAGGCCAGTTCCTGAGCGCGTTCGGATTCCCCGATTTCACCGCCAATCTCTTGCTGACCTTCCGGGGAACGGATCCAAATCAGGAGCCTCAGGTAGGCTACTTCCTGAATGGCCGCAGCATCGATGCTGACGATTACTTCAGCTACTTCAAACGTCTGTTTCCCGTGCTGGATGGGAGTGCCGTGATCGCGGCGCAGCGAATGCAGTAGTCGCCGGCCAAAGCCTGTCGATCGTGGCAGTCCACGCTGCCGATCGACAGGTTGAGTCGAGGCCAAATCGCCCTTGAAACCACCTGGGGAGTTGGCTATAGCTTCAGGCAGCTATTGAAATCGATGGGGAATCGTCCAATGGTAGGACTCCAGACTCTGACTCTGGCTATCTAGGTTCGAATCCTAGTTCCCCAGCCAAATTATTTCAGCTGTTGGCGGCCACTTAGTCCTAGGTGGCCGCAACTAAAACACAACAATCACGCAAACTTCTCGAAGTCCTTTCGGAAAACCATCACGCGAAAACACGCATAAACACGGGGCATGGCTACTTTTTGGCTTCTCGTGGCTACCTACGTGAGTCCTTCGTAAGGCGCGGTTCTCTCCCCGAGTCATCATCCTTTTCAGCTTGTCAGGAGCGCCCTAACAAAAAGGAGACTCCTGATGTCTATTGTATTTCGATTCATTCACTCTTTGATCCGGTTTGCACTGGTCCTGGGAGCCACAGGTGGACTCGTGGACGTGGCCACTGCAATGCTGAACGAAGCGGCGCAGGCGCACCAGCATGGGCTTGTCAGTCTGAGGCGCATCAATGCGGCGCTGCTCGGGGAAAGTACCGGGAGGGTGGGCCGATGAGCATCGTTCAACGCCACGTAAGCCTGGAGAGTCTGGTTTACCACTTTTTAGAAGAAAGCCGCGCGAATCCTCGCGCAAATTTGAAAAGCCTCACAAGTCACTATGATGACCTTTTGGGGAGCACGTTTCCACTCCTTCAAATGGGCTATCTTCCATTTCTCTGGAGCCTCGGGGTTTCAGACCCGAAAGTTCAAGATCTGAGTGGCCACTTCACCGGAAGATATTGGGAATTCCTGGCCCAATACTCCGGCATCCTCCGCGCGGCCCAGGCAATGAAGACGCTTCGAGAGTTTTGGATCTACTGCCAGAAGAATGGGCATATCCCAGCGGATGAGCCCATGCCTGGAGATCTGAAAGCTCCCGACGTAGCCCATCCATATCAGGTGAAAGTAACGATCCGGGAATCGTAGATCCGCCCGTCTCACAGGAGCCGATTCCGATCGTTCTACGAGCAGGGATCGGCTCCTGTTCTCATTTCGGCCTCTCCATTCGGCCAAACCTCTAAACCGATTCTTTCCTTCCTTTTCTCTCGCACGTTTCAGTGATGATTTCCGTGATCCGGCCCACGTCCTGCTCGGCGCCGCTGAGCAGTCGACTGAACTGAGCGAACTCCTCGGGGGATGGATCTTCCAGAAACCTCCTACACAGCTGAAGTTTGAGCTTGAGCGAAGTGACCGGCGTCTTGAGCTGGTGAGAAAGCAGGGACAGGAAGTCTGGCTCCTCCAAGTCGGAACCGGCCTCGTCTTCACGTGCCTTTCGGTGATCTGAATCTTTTTTACTCACTTCCGCTCATCCCCCCAGAAAAGGCTCAACGGACTTGTGGCCTCGTGTTCCCTAATTTCGGAACTTTTTGTTCCGAAATATCGAACGAGTTGTCAAGTCGGAAACTTAGCCTTGGTTTATGGGCAAAGAGATCGATCCTGACAAAAAGAAGGCGCTTCACGCACTTGGACAACGTATTTCCACTCATCGGCAAAAGCGGGGCATCACGCTGGAGAAGCTGGCTTACGGAGTGGGGATCAGTAAGGGCAACCTATCTGAAATCGAGAACGGAAAGCGTGATCCCCGGTACTGGACGCTTTGCAAGATCGCCGATGGTCTGGATCTCTCTATCAGCCTATTGCTCAAAGGGCGTTAGATCACTTTGCTGCATCTTTTGACTTGGGAAAACCCGGACTGGTCAGTCTACGAGGACCGAGCAGTCCGGGGACTACCGTCTTCAGCTCCAGGCACGTAGGCCCAAAGCCTGGGATCTCACCACCCTGCGGTGAGATGAGCGCGGCACGAAAGCGCGAAGCGATCGTGAATCTGGCTTTCCTCCTACTCATCCCTTGGGATGGGCGGGAGTTCACCTCTGGGAGCGAGCAACGAAACCCGACATTGTTGTTCGTGTTCGTAGGAGTGTTGTTCAGATTGAGCGTGAACCGGCCCGATTTAGCACCATTGTTCCAGCTGCCGCCGGCAATCGCGCCGCGCGCGGCGCAAGAGACCCCGGCGCGACCCGAGCGCCGGCAGAACCACACAACGCTATGAGGTGGCAAAATCCCATTTTGCCGAAAAAGGTGATCTATGTCTCCATAGGTTTCCTTTCATCAGCAAAATCAATCCCGTTTCCGAAGGCGATCCTCCGAAACTCTTCGACCAGGCTCTTTCCGTCCGTCGCGTGCAAGAGGTGCCCTTGATAAGAAAGGAATCTCCTCACCTTATTCTCCAAAGGCAGGGGTTCGCGCATGCGTGTTCTGAAGCGCCGCAGGCTTTTTCCCTTTACCGAGATCTTCCAGGGATAGGCCCGATATCCTACGAAAGTAATCCCTTCGCGAGCCCGCCCAAAGGCGACCTTGTGGGGATGAAAATGGAGCTTGAGGCACGTTTGCGTAAATTGGGTCACCTCCTTCCTGAGAGTGTCCAGTGACACTCGATTGGGGCTCAGCAGGACCAAATCATCCATGTAACGGACGTAGAGGGGAACGCGGAGTTTCCTTTTGATGAACTGATCCAAGGGATCAAGATAGATATTGGCAAAGAGCTGACTGGTCAGGTTCCCGATCGGGATTCCCACCTCTCCTCCAGGCGCCGTCATGATCAGAGACTCCAGAAGTCTTAGTAAGCGGGCATCCGCGACTTTCCGCTCAATTAACCCAAAAAGGGTGCGACGATCGATGGACGGGAAAAACCTGGAAACGTCCATCTGAAGGTAATGATAATCCGGGTGATTTCCAATCCACTCCCTGAGCTGCTTGACGGCCCGATGGGTTCCTCTTCCGGGCCTGCATGCGTAGCTATGGTCATAGAATCCAGCATCAAAGATGGGCTCAAGCGCCTCTTGGATCGCGTGATGAACGACTCGGTCCCGGAAAGGAGCGGATTCAATCTGCCTGAGCTTTGGATCTAAGACCCAGAACCTCCGGTAAATCCCCCATTCGTAGCGTTCCTGGAGTAGATCCTCACGGGTTTTTAGTGTCTGGGTTTCGAGATCCGCATAGTTGCGAAGTACGTACTCACGATCGAATTTGGCGCTTGCCGCGCGGTAAAAGCAGCGGATCAGGCGAGAAAAAGAAGTCACTCCCTCCCACAGGTGGTTGATCCTCGCCCTACGCACGCGCCCACCCCGCAAGCATCTTTGCGATCTCAGTCAGCTTCTCCGCAAAAAGCTCATAGTGCCTGAGATCAATAAAGCCCTGGCCACGAGCGAGGCGGATCAGAATCAGGGTTCTTTCCACGCATACGCGAGCTTGAAGTAAATGTTCGGGTCGGCGGGGCTTATCCAAATTGGCGCAGATCACCCGGTCCATGCATTCCAGAGTCGTGGTTTAGTGACTCGGGGGTATTGT
>CAYNDM010000013.1:9444-21614 GCA_964395265.1 uncultured Bacteriovoracaceae bacterium | reverse complement strand
TTGAGGCCCGCGGATCGGGCGATCCCGAAAACCGTGGGAACCTTGACGACGCCTTTTTCAGGTCTCCATTCATTCCAGTCGACTCCATGCCGGTCCGGTCCTACGCCTGTCAGCATCGAGACATGCGAAGGCAGCGTTATGGGAGGAGTGATCGTCCTGGCATCCCAAGTAGTGGCACCCTCGGCGGCGATTCGATCTAAACTGGGCATTTCCGCTTTCTTGAGAGTTTTGGGCTTGCCGCCATCGATGCTGATGATCACGACATGCTTCGCAAGCGGCTTTGAGAAAGCGACGCAGGGAGAAAGGAGAAGGAAAGCTAGAAGCGCAATCGCAGTTTTCATGTGCCCCATCAGTAGTGCCCCATCAGGCGACTCTAGAAGAGCGGTTGTGCGCAAGTCAACGGATCAGTTGCGGCTGGCGGGGCGCTCGATCTCTGGCTATGATCTGCCTCATGTCGGTTCGATTCGCTCCTTCCCCTACAGGCGCGTTTCATCTCGGGAATCTTCGTACTGCCTGGATTTCTCATTTTTTCGCCCGAGCCCTGCGGCGTCCCTGGGTTGTGAGGTTCGAGGACATCGATCGACCGCGTGTTCAGTCCGGCGCTCTCGAAAAGCAGCTCAGCGATCTGCGCTCTTTGGGACTCGACCCGGATGAGATCCAGATTCAGAGCAAAAATCATCCGCGTCACTTCGAACTTTTCGAGCGAGCCCGGCAAAGCGGTTCGATTTATCCCTGCTTCTGCTCTCGCAAAGAGCTTCTCGACGACCTGGGTTCCATGGCGAGCGCGCCTCATCGGATTCCGGCGATCTATAATGGACGATGCCGAGGGCGAGACCGGCCCGCTCAATCGCGTCATCCTACCCTGGCCTGGCGCTTTAAGGATCCTGATGATGTTTCAGGACGTTCAGACTTCATCATCGGCAGGACCCTGGCCGATGGTACGGATTTCATGCCGGCTTACCACTGGGCTTGCGCGATCGATGATTTCGACGGCGGCCACGAGCTCTTGGTGCGGGCCTCGGATTTGGCGTCCGCGGCCCAGATTCAAAGGCGGATCCATCATTGGGTGGGAATCACCGAAAGCCGTCCCCGGCCTTTTCCCGCGATTTTCCATACGGCTTTGATCATGCAGGATGACGGAAATCGTCTGGAGAAGCGCACGCGGGGAGTGACTTTGGATGAGCTCCTTCAGCGAGGTTATCCCCCAGAGAGGATCGCGGAGCTTCTTGCGAAAAGCTTTGATGCGGCCCAGGTTCATCGCTATGCCCCGGAGAGGATCTGGGGAGAAGATCGCGAGTCGTTGACATTGGCCCAGCTTATCCCGGAGTGAGCGGCCAATCGAGTCGAGAAGAAATTCTGGGATTGGGATCGAACGCTCCGAGCCCTTGAGTCTGTAGAAGATGGATGCTTCCCAGTCCGTGAGTCCGAAGACGACTGATACTTCCGGGATCATGAGACCGCGGAAGGCAAATGCTTCCGAACCCGGAGTGGTTCTTCAACGATCGCTTGGCGAGTCCGCCAGGCCTACGGCGTAAAGCCACTCAGGAGTCGGATTGACGAGCTTTCTGGCATGGGTATCGAAGAGTCCGAACGTGAATTCGGCTTCGCAGCAGCGCTGTCCTGACTCGTTCTCGATCCATTGACGGATGATACCGGTCTTGCCTGAATAGGGTTCTGACTGACTCTTGATTTTGATTCTCTGTCGAAGCCTGAGTTCCTTGAGGAACTTCAGATACACATCGAGTATGACCGGGCCGAGGCCGCTCCGCATGATTTTCTGCAAGCCATATCCGCGGCCTGTAATGATGTCCCAACGCGCTTCTTCGAGGATCTGAAGGTAGGTGGCGTTGTTCACGTGCCCGAATGTGTCGAGATGGTGCTCAAGGATGGTGAGGTCATACTCGAAAATAGGAGCGCTCATTCCGGGCCTTGTACCGCGAACCGTGGATCCGCACAATCATCGGAATGCGAAATCGAGTTTGGCGCGTGTCATAGGTTCACGCGGTCTCTGACACGTTTGGCCTGGAAAAAAAGCCGGGACTGAGTCATATTCGGGACCCTATGTTTCCTCCTTTTGATCCGAGCAAGATGGACCCGAAGCTCATGATGGAACTCTCCAATCTGGTTCGAGAGCTTCCGCCGCAGCAGCTCTACAAAATGCAGACGCTCATGCACAATATGATGGCGGGCTTTGATGTCAGCAAGGAAATGGAAGAGTTCGAGAGAAGTCTTCCGCCGGGATTCCGCGAGAAGGTGATGCGCTTGATGGGGAGTCAGTACAGCACGATGGCGCAAGCGATGGGAGCTTCTTCCACCGGTACCTCAGCGGCTCCGATCGAGGCCGAGAGCTCTCCCGCGGAACCCATCGTGGATAGCTCGGAGATGGACGTACGGAAAGCGAGACTGACCATTCTTCGGGCGGTATCCGACGGGAAAATGAGCCCGGAGGAAGCCGAGCGACTTCTTTTTGGCGAAAGCACCTAGGTCCACACGACGCGGATCGAGACTAATTGAGTCGAATCCGAAAGAGCTTGCCTTGAGCCGAGTGGGCAATGAATTCGTGCGCATTGAGCTGGAGCACGGACTCGGGAATGAAATCCCCGTCGCTCAATGCCGGCGTGAACTCGCGGACGGGAGTCTTCCTCCCGGTCAGAAGATCCCGCAGATCCAAAACCAGGATCTCCCGGCTCCCACTTGTGATGAATCGGTGGCGATCCAGGGGCAGCGGCGTATTGAGGACAGACTTGTAGATCACGCGGGTGCGAATGACCGCGCCATCGCGCTTGGCCCAGAATAGCCCGGCCAGGGAGGGAACGATGGCGGCGTTTCCGTCGAGGGTGATAGGCGCTTCAGTACCGAAATCTCCCAGGCTCGTGCTGGCTAAGCGCGTGCCATCAGAGCTGGCAGCGTACAGCTCCCCGTCCCAACGATGAATGATCGCGGTCCCGTCATTCATGAAGGCGGGAGCGAAGGTAGGAACCTCGCGCGGGATCTTGGCGACCATCTCGCCATCGGGATTGAAAAAGGAGTCGAACTGAATCCGATAAGGATCCGTCAGGTCTCCGGCGGAGCTGAAGAACCGTCCGTCGGGGAACCAGTAGATCGACAGGAAGAACCGCAGTGGCGCAGTGGGAATGCGTCTCACGATCTCGCCTTTCGAGTCGAAGAACACGACTTGTCCCTCAGGCGTGGCGGCCACGGTGCCGTCTGGCTGCAGCGTCATCGCCCCAGGCATCTGCCCGGGAAGGTTCACCTCCCGGATCAGGTTGCCTTCGGAGTCGAAAAAGAAAAACCGAGTGCCCTCGTTGCTTCTTGCCAATGATGCGATCACCGCTCCGCCTTCGCGAAAGGCCAATGGCGCGCGGTTGACGTCCACGTTGAGGTCCATTTGGCGGATCACGTTGCCAGCCAAATCCACGACGCGGGTTTCTCCCCGATGGGAGCATGCGATGAGAAGCTCAGCGGAAAGCTTGGCCACTCCCGCGTATCGAAGAGAGATATCGAGCTGAGCGAAGGGTTGAACGGTCTGTCGGTTCGCAAAGGCGGGGACTTCCGACAGGGTCGTGAAGCCAAAGATTAAAGCAGCAAAGAGCCCGAGCCTATCCATAGTCACGCCTCCATGTTCCAAGAATCTTTTCAATAAAGACAGGAGAAGGCAAGGCTAAGTCGCTCGGTGGTTGATGATGCGATGCCAGAAAAAGGGGAGTGAATCGGTAAAGGAGGGCCAACGGGAGATGCTCCAACCCACGGGAGATGCTCCCAACTCCAGCAACGCCATCCGGAAAAGTCCTGCCAGAGAGGCCCGGCAAGAGACGACCTGCAGGGAAGCGTCGGGGGACGTTCGAACCCGCGCTGACCGGCGAGGCTTGTTCAACGGTCCGCTTCAAGGTAGGTCATGGAGGCGAGGATGCCTGATGAATAAGCGCCAACCGCCGGCCCGGATCGAAGCTGAACGAGTCTTTTTGCGGAAGCATGCGCTTTCGGATGCCGAAACGATTTTCAAGGCGGTCAATGCGAATCGCGCGCGTCTCGAGAAATTCCTGCCCTGGGTGGGGCTCATCCAAACGCTTGAAGACGAAATCGGATACGTCAAGGGAGCTTTGGAGAAATGGGAGGCTCTTGAGTCGTTCGATTTCGGGATGTACGTCCAGGAGTCGGGAGAATATCTGGGTAATATCGGCGTGCACACGATCTCATGGCAGCATGAACGATGTGAGCTGGGATATTGGATCATTGGCAAGCATGAGGGCCATGGATACGTTTCAGAGAGCGTTTCCGCTCTCGAAAAGGAGCTTTTCGCGATCGGATTCAATCGGGTGGAGATTCGCTGCTCCTCGTTCAATCAAAGATCGGCGGGGGTCCCAAAGCGACTGGGGTATTTGCTGGAAGGGGTTTTGCGACAGGACGAGAAGGACGAGACAGGCTATTCCGATACGATGATTTTCGGAAAGCTCCGGTCAGGCAGCTCCGCGACCTGAAGTCTCGAGCCTGTTCAGGATGTCGACGATGTAAGGCTCGAGATCGCTCTCGTTCGTCTCATAGTGATCGAAGGGAACTTTGCCGATCACCCTGTGTTTGAGCTCTTCGTCCAGCTTGCTTTCGAGGATCCGCAGCAGGTGAGGTTCGGCGCAAAGCACGAGCGATTCGAACTCGTCCCGCTCGAAGGCTTCGCGGAGCTCACGCGATACGAACGCCATGTAGTCGTTGGCGACCTCTTCTTCTTTCTCCGGATCCTCGACGGGCTGATAGACGCGCTCGATCTGATCCTCATCCGGAAAGTCTTCGAGCTTGGTGTGGACGGTCGGCCGAAGCAGCTCCCGGATGAACTCCAGGGTCACCTCGCCGCCATCGTACCCCTGACGCGAAAGGCGCGCCCGGCCGTATCGGAGAACGCGGGCTCCCCAAAGGTTTGGGCAGATGATCCAGACTGGCATCGGGTTGCGCTTCGTCATCGACCGAGTGATTTTGCAACGCTTACGCCAGATTTAGCCCAAATGCGGGGAAATCAGCTGTTTTCGTCGCTTACTTCCTCGGTTGCGGCCGTCTGGTTTTGCTCCATGGCCGAAACGAAGAGCTCGAACGAGGCGTAAAGCCCCAGCGCGACCAGGACGGCGGAAAGAAAAGTGCCGTAGCCCGGGTTGATGTCCTTATACTTGTTCACGTAATCGACGCGATTGGGTTCAGTCATAGGAAGCTGACCCTCACACAGGACCTCCGTTCAGGAAACCTGACGTAACGCAATGCAAGATATCAGGGCTCGAAGGAGTTTCCCGCGCTCTTGCGGGTTGCTCCGCCTTATCGCGTATCCAGAAGGAGCTTGCGGCCTAGTTTGCCATTCGGCGGCTCGACCACGGTTCTCTTCTTCGCAGGTTTTTGAACGAATGCGCCTCCAGGTTTCTTCTGCTTCGGGCGCTCTCGCAGGGCTACGGGCACGCGTGTGTCGCAGGTCCCGAAATCCTGGTCGTGCACTCCGCCCACGATCTCCCGCCGTCTTCGTTCCTGCTGGTACCTACGGAGAATCTCCCGGTGTCCTGGCTTGTGCGGTTGCAACAGTGCTTGCTGGATTTTTCGGTCTTTCCACTCTTTCGCCACGAACAGGGGCTTTTTGGTCATGGGATCGATGCCGCTCCAGTACATAGCCGTGGCAAGCGTCATCGGAGTGGGAATGAAGGCTTGAACCTGCTGAAGGTTCCATCCCTTCTCCTTGAGGTAGCCGTAGACTTTCTCCATCTTCTCATGGGTCGTGCCGGGAAAGCCGCTGATGAAGTAAGGAACGACGTATTGTTCTTTGCCGATCTCCTCGGAGACTTCCTCGAAATAGCTCACGAACTGGTCGAAATTCCGCAGGCCGGGCTTCTTCATCAGGTGCAGCACATCCTCGTCCAGATGCTCGGGAGCGACTTTGAGGTGTCCGCCCACATGGTGCGTGATCAGGTCACGCATGTACTTTTGACCTGCCTTCTCATCAGAGATGGCCAGGTCGTAGCGCAGGCCGGAAGCGATGTGGATTTTGCGTATGCCCGGGATCTTGCGTGCTTTGGCGAGAAGCTCGACCTGAGGCGTGTGGTCCTTGTGCAGGTGGGGGCAGACCTTCGGGTGCACGCAGGAGAGCTTGCGGCACTTGCTCTGGATCTCGGGGCTCTTGCATCGGAGCTGGTACATGTTCGCGGTTGGCCCGCCGATGTCGCTCACGATCCCCTTGAACCCACTGACCTGATTCAGGCCTTCGACTTCCTTGAGTACGCTCTTCTCGGAGCGCGATTGCACGATCCGGCCCTGATGCAGGGTGATGGCGCAGAACGAGCAGCCTCCGAAGCAGCCGCGGATCGAGTTCACCGAGAACCGGATCATGTCGGCTGCCGGGATCCGCTGCTTGTAGCTGGGATGCTGCTCTTTGGTGAAAGGCATTTCGTAAACGGAGTCAAGTTCCTCGGTCGAAAGAGGCAGCGCGGGAGGATTGATCACCACGGCTTTCGATCCGTGGTACTGCACGAGCCTCCGACCGTTGTAAGGGCTGGCCTCGTATTCGATGAAATATGCCGCCTTCGCGAACTTCTTCTTGTCGTCGCGCACCTCCTCGTAAGAGGGAATAGTGAGCCTTCCTTCGAGAGTTCGGGCATGGTCCTTGGTTGTCATGAAGGCCACGCCCCGTTGGGTCTTGATCTCGTCGAGAGCGCGTTGAGTGGAGGAATGCCGGGTGCTGAGTGGTTCTCCGGTCGCTTCCTGCGCTTTTCTCAGCTTCTCGACGATCGTCTGCGTGGTGCGCTCGCCCATCCCAAAGACCAGAAAGTCGGCATCGAGCTCGGTGAGGATCGAAGGGCGCACCCGGTTTTGCCAGTAGTCGTAGTGCGCAAGCCTGCGAAGGCTGACTTCGACTCCTCCGACGACGATCGGCGTATCGGGAAACGCCCGGCGGGCCAGCGCCGAATACGTGATGCTCGCGTAGTCCGGGCGCCTGCCTCCGATCCCGCCTTCGGAGTACATATCGTCCGAGCGCGGCTTTTTATTGGCGGTGTAGTTGTTGATCATGCTGTCGACGGTGCCGGAGGACACCCCGATGAAGAGGCGGGGACGGCCCATGCGCTCGAAATCCTCGGTGCGATCCCAGCGGGGTTGCGAGATGATCCCCACTCTCAAGCCCATCTTCTGAAGCCAACGTCCCAGGCATGGGATTCCGAAGGTGGGGTGATCGACATACGCATCGCCGTTGATAAGAAGGACGTCCAGCTCTTTCCAGCCGAGCCAGTTCATCTCCTGACGAGTGGTCGGTAAGAATCGTTTGCACGCCTCCCGATAAACCGTCGAGTTATCGAGTTGGATGGAATGAGCTGGGTGACTTGCCGCTTTCCGCATTGAAATCCTCAATTTGCGGGCAAACCTATCTTTTTTTGCGGACTGCGTCAATGTAGGAGTCCGGGTTAGGTGAGGTCTAGGATGGGGCTAGCGGTTGGGTGAGCTCGAAGAAGGGGAACCGGCGTATGGATCAAAGCCGATCTGCGCCTGGATTCAAACCTATGATTTGCTAAGCTTCCTGCCTCAGAGAGGCGGCTTTGAGCGATGGGCACTGATGCGATCGACCTACCGGATCCTGGGGCCAACTTCGGGTTGCGATTGCCTCTCCTTAGGAGTTAGTCTTCGGACATACAGCCTGGAGTCGCATCGTCTTATGTTCAATCATTCGCTTAATCATGAGGTTGATCGAAAAACTGTTTTCCATTGGTTTCTTCTCGCGTTTCTTTCAGGAAACGTGAACGCAGGCGGCTATCTGTCTTCTCATCGGTTCGTGACGCATCTGACAGGCTTTTCGACCCTCTTCGGCGTGGATGTCGCTGATGGACGCTTGGATCAAGCGATTGGGATCCTCTCGGTCCCGCTTTTCTTCTTAGGTGGGACAGTTGTTTCGGCGTACCTGATCGATCGGCCTCAGCGCAGAGGAAGAAGGGCGCATTACTCCAGCGTGATGGTGATCGTTTCGTGCTGCCTCATTCTCGTGGGATCCTTGGGGGATCTCGGGACGTTCGGTCCTTTCGGCGAAGTGCTTCGGCTCCGGATGGATTACTTTCTCCTTGCGCTGCTTTGCTTGGCAAGCGGGCTTCAGAACGCCGCGATCACGATCTCTTCGCGAGGCACCGTTCGTTCGACTCATCTGACTGGACCCACGACGGATCTGGGGATCGGTCTGGTGAGAGCATGGACGATGAGATTCAACTCCGCCGAACGAAGGGCGGAAGTCAAGATCGTGAGACTTCGCTTAGGCATGATCGGATCGTTCATCCTGGGTTCTTTGGTGGGCGCGATCCTTTTTATCAAGGTGAGCTATACGGGATTTTATCTCCCTGCCGTGATCGCGTCCTACATGGCGCTGATCGCCTGGAAACAGAGGCCGGTTCTCGAAACGGTCCTCCCTGCCCGGGCCAAGCTGAGTTAAATTGCCGTTGGTCGTCTCTTGAGACCCCGGCGATGCATCAGGGCCAGCCGATCGCATAAAAGATTGATCTTGAAGGGGCGGTGGATTACTGAGCCTCCTATGCATCAATTACTCAAGACCTTTGAAATCCTCCCTGGCGTGGTGGCGTTGGCTTTAATCGCGATGGCTCCCGCGGAAGCCCTGTCCTCTGAAGAAGGAATTCAGGGAACCATCAGCGTCGATTTGTGGGGCTGGCAGGCGGCCTGCCTAGACACCGAGACAGGCAGCGTGCCGCAGTGTCGAATTCCCGAGGCGCTCAGCGAAATCCCGGTAAGAAGCCGCCTGGAGCTGGTGACGGTCACGGAGCCTGGAGTGGGAGGCGTGGTCACGGAGGATTTCGAGATCATCGAGCCCGGGACGACGAAGGCGATCCGCGGGAGGCTGAGCATCTACTCCATCATTCCTCCAAGCGATAGAGGCCTTCCGCCTTATCTTCAGCCTCGCATCGAGATCACGAGCCCCGCTCGCGCCGTCTGCGCTCAGTCAGTGCGCTGGGCAAAGTCAGACGGCGTGCCTCCGATGATCTGCGTGGCATACGCCGCAGAGGGAGGGTTGATGCAGTTTGGCGTGACGGCGATTTTTTCGATCGAAGCTCAATGAGCGGCTGATAGGGAATACAGGTTGCAGAGCACCTAGTCTGAATCAATGACGAAAGGAGCTCCTATGAAACGTACACTCACATTTGCTTTAGCGGCGGCCATGGTGTTACCCCTGGTTGCTTGCACCGAGCGCGGAAGCGATGACCAGCTTCGCGACAGACCCGGCGACGTATTCGAGGAAAACATCGGCGAACCCGCTGAAGAAGGCGTTGAAGACGCCGGCGAGGCTGGCGAAAAGGCCGGTGATCGCGTCGAGGACGCCACGAACTGAGAGATCTTGGACCAATCGAGGGCCCGGCCCCCATCATCGGGGCCGGGCCTTTTTTCATGCGCCCTTTTTCTCGAATCCCAATGCGCGATCGACGAGATAAAGCGGTCGCGCCCGGACCTCGTCGTAGGTCCTGCCCAGGTACTCGCCGATCATCCCGAGCGCCATGAGCTGCACTCCGCCGATGAACAGGATCACGATGATCAATGAGGTCCACCCCGTGATCGTTTCCTCGGTGAAGAGCCTGAGGTAAAGCGCGTAGAGCAGGCCCAGAAACGCCAGCCCCGCGGTGAAGAATCCCATGGACGTCGCGATCCTCAGCGGCACGATCGAGAACGAGGAGATTCCGTCAAAAGCGAGCTTAACCATCTTGGCGAGCGTGTAGTTCGTTTGGCCGTGCTCGCGCGGGGCGCGGTTGTAAAGCACGCCGGTTTGCCTGAATCCCACCCAGCTGATCAGGCCCCGCACGTAGCGATGGCGCTCGGGCAGCGAGACGAAGGCGTTGACCACCTTTCGGTCCATGAGCCTGAAGTCCCCGGTGTCGACCGGGATATCCATTCGGGTCAGGTTCCGGATCAATCGGTAGAAGACCTTGGCGGTCCAGAGCTTGAATGCGGATTCGCCGGGCCTCTTGGCACGGACGCCATAGACGACTTCGTAGCCTTCTTTCCACTTGGCGATGAAATCGTGGATGACCTCGGGAGGATCCTGCAAGTCGGCATCCATGACCGTCACCGTGTCCCCCTTGGCCCATTCCGTCCCCGCCGAGATGGCGACCTGGTGACCGAAGTTCCTTGAGAAGTGAATGACTTTGAAGCGAGGATCGCGCCTGTGGATCTCATCCAGGAGCGACGCCGTCTTGTCCTTGCTGCCGTCGTTGACGAGGATGACCTCGCAAGGCTCTCCTAAGTCGTTGATGATCCGGGTCATGCGCGTGAAGAGCGCTTCCAGCCCAGCTTCTTCGTTGTACACCGGAATCACGATTGAGTGGAACGCCATGGTCGGTTGCCCCTATTCCTGAATGGATCTCACGTCGAACACCAGGTTTTGACCCACCTCGAAGCGGATGGGAAAATTCGCGCGGTACCAGCCCTCGTTCGCCTGCATGCTGTAGCGTTCGCCGGGGCCGACAAAAACATAGCTGACTCGATGGTGCTTGAGAAGGCGTTTCGCCTCGTCACCTCCCCGAAACATCTTGTGCACGTCGTCCTCGGTCTGGCGGTAGAGAAATCCGAAGTTCCACGCCCAGGCGACATAGCCCAGGAGGATCGGCCTCGCTCCGCGCACCATGACCGGGTGGTTGTGGCTCGTGTTGGTCAGAAACCGCGCCATCGGCTCGGTTTCGGCCCGGATGCGATCGGCGATCTGCAGTTCTTCACGATTCAGGATCTGCAGGGTGTGCTGGTTGATCCTTTGAAGGTTCAATAGCTCCAGGGCCCCGCTCAACGTGAGAAGAACGAAGAGAGCGGCCGTTGCCAAGCGGCTTTTGGCCCAAAGCCAAGACAATGCTATCGCGCTCAGGCCAGCGAATCCCAGGTAGACCCAAACCGTGAGTTTGGAATTGTCCCAGCGGATCGGTTGGAACTGCACCAGGTTGGCCAAGGCGAAGAGAAAGAAGAAGGAGCTGAAGTGGATTTTGAGCTCCTTGCGCCTCGACTTGAAGACCAGGATCAGCCCGGCGATCGCGGTAACGAACGTGAACCCCCATGCGCGGAACCAGAATCCGAGCCAATCGAAAGGGCCTTTGGCCGACAAGCCCGGTTGCCAGCTCATGAATTCGGGGTTTTGGATCCCACCGTGCACGAAGGCCAGGTAGAGAGAGGTTGAAAGCAATCCGGCCGGAACCACGTAGTAGGCCAGATCGCGCCACTGGCGATAGAGCAGAATGCAGACCGGCCCCGTCAACAGCACCATCGCGATGAAACTGTGCATGTGCGCGATGGGGAGAATGCCCGCACCGAGGCCTGCGAGGATCAGTCTTCGCCGGCAGGAATCGGGTCTCTCGGCCCGGTTCGGATCGCTTAGGACATAAGAGAAGAACCCAGTCATCACCCATGCGGAGATCGTCATCCCGATCAGGAAGGCGCGCTGGGGAACCAGATGTCCCACCAGGAAGTTGTTCGCGAACCAGTCATAGCTGTCCTGACGGAAGAAGTCCTTCGGCGGGAGCAAAAGCTCGGCGAGAGTCGGGTCCTTGATCCATTCCTTGAAAAAGGGCACGAACCCCATTCCCGCCGCCAGAAAGAAGAGGCTCAAGCTCAGGGTCGCGAGTTTCTCGGAGCCTGTGACGAGGCAGTAGAACCGGTAGAGTCCCCAGATCAATAAGACCGAGAAGATCACGGACGGGATGATGAAGGCCTCGGGGATGGAGAACCCGACGCGCATGAGCATGCCAGAGATGAGGTTGGTGAGGAAAGGGTAGGTGAGAGCGCCGTCGGCGAACATCGGATGGGAGGCGAACCACTGGTCCACCGGCTTCTCGCTGAAAATCGTGGCCATTCCGATGTGGAGCGCCCAGTCGCTCCAAACATTTTCGTGCCCGACATACAGTCCCGAATAGTTCATGTGGATCATCCGGGCGAATAGAAGGACGAAGAAAACTCCCCAGCACCATAGCGCAAGCTTGTGATTCACCCGGAATCTCATGATAGTCTTCATGATTATGGGGCACAAAGGTGAAGAAAAGAAGTCTCGAGAGCTTTTCAAGTTGCCATTTCCCTGGCTTTTGCTCCCGATCCTGCTCCTCAGCCTGGGAACCAAGCTTTACCGCCTGGGGACGCCTCCCGATTTCTACTTCGATGAGGTCTATCACGGATTCACGGCGACTCGTTACCTA
>CAYNDM010000013.1:5593-9434 GCA_964395265.1 uncultured Bacteriovoracaceae bacterium | reverse complement strand
GGGACAAGGACGCTTACGATCCGTGGGCGAAGCCGCCCGAGGGGCGTGCGTTCGAGTGGACCCATCCGCCCCTGGCCAAGCTGCTCATGACCGGGGTGATGGTGGTCGCCGGCGAGAACAGCGTCGGATGGCGCCTCGGCTCCGTCCTTTTTGGCACCGGCGCCATTGCATTGGCGGCGTTCCTGGCGCTCCAGCTCTTCAAGTCCGTCCCCATCGCGCTGCTCACCGCGTTCCTGATGAGCATCGAAGGGCTCACCTTCGCGCAGTCCCGCATCGCGATGAACGACAGCTACTTCATCTTCTTCATGCTCCTGACGGTTTTCCTTTACGTGCGCTGGAAACGCGAGCCCGACCGGCTGGCCCCGCTTCTGGGATCAGGAGTCGCGGCGGGGCTCGCGCTGGCGACCAAGTGGACGGGAGCCTATCTTCTGATGGCGCTTGCGCTGGACCTCGGAGCGGGGCTGCTCTGGAACGGCAAGCTCCCCAAGACCCGTTTGCTGGTCCCGAAGCTCGCGCTCGCATACGTCGCGATTCCACCGGTGGTCTACCTGGCCAGCTATATCCACTATTTTTCCCTCGGTTACGAGTGGCATCAGTTCGAGGAGCTTCAGCGGCAGATGTGGTATTACCACACGCAGCTCAAGGCGACTCATTCATACCAGTCCAAGCCTTGGCAATGGATTCTCAATCTCAGGCCCGTCTGGATGTGGGTGGACTACTCGGAACAGGGCAAAATCGGGAACATCTACAATCTCGGCAATTCCGTGATCCTGATCTCGGGGCTGGTCGCCGTGGGGTTGACCCTCTTTCGCGATCGGGCCAAGACCTGGGAGCGTTGGTTCGTCTTGATGTGCTACTTCGTTTTCTGGCTGCCGTGGAGCTTTTCTCCGCGGATCATGCTGTTTTACCACTACCTTCCGGCGGTCCCGTTCCTCTGCATGATCCTGGCGCGATGGCTAGCCCCATTGCTGATCCAGAAACAAGATCGACTTCGCCGAAGGCTGGCCTTCGGCCTGATCGCATCCGCGACTCTCTGGTTCATCGTCTATTACCCGCACTCCGTGGGAATTCCGGTTCCCCGTGGCTTCGCGGAGGCCGTGTATCTCCGGCTTCCGGGCTGGAGATGAACGGTGACCGCCTGATGCGTGATCAGGGTTCGGCGAGCAATAGGCACCTTGCGAAAAATCAGCGCCTCGCGAGCAATCACGACCTGGAGAACCTGACGTTTGTCAGAGATCGGCTCCACTCGATGACTGTCTCCGCGAGCCATCGTGGATCCTCGAGCGGGAGGTCGTGACCCGCGTCGGGGTGCAGGAGGAATTTCGCCCCGAGCGTTTCGGCCAGACGTCGTGAGCAATCGGGACTCACGAGCTCGTCGCGCATCGATGCGAGGACGAGAGTCGGGGTCTTCGGGTACTGATCGGGGCGGTACCGGGACGCGGCCAGAAGCTGATTGAGGAAGTTTTTGCGCTTCATCGGGTATTCGAGCGCGTAGTTCGACCAGAGGCGAGCCGTTTCTCGGATCGCGGCAGGTTCGAGGCGCGTGGTCAGGCGGAGGATGCGGGCTTCACGCGCCAGGGAGTCGCGCGAGAGAGCAGCGGCCAGGACGCGGGGATACGCCTGCAAGCGCATTCGCTGCCAAGGGTGAGACAGGCTCGCGACGCTGGTATTGATCAAGATCAATCCGTCGAAATCCTCAGGGTACGTCCGAAGCCATTCGATGCCCACCATGCCGCCCATCGAGATGGCGATCAGGATCCTGGGTGAAGAGGGTCGAAGAGCAAGAGTGTTCCACCGTGCTCGGACGTCCTGCATGATTTCCGGGATGCTCTTTGGAGAGGGACGACTCCATTCCGTACCGGTCCCTGGGAGTTCCAGGCCATGGACCTGCGCCTCCGAGCGAGCTCGCAGAATCTCTGGAAACTTCCCCCAGTGACGCTTTTCGCGGCTGAGTCCGCGTAGCATTAGGAAAAGCACGCCTCTTGACCTCCCCTGGTGAGTCCGATAGTTAAGTGCGATGGGATGGTTTCCCCGCGTGTTTTTGGCATTCGGTCTCTTCCTGGCGCAGATGGCTCATGCCTCCGCACCGGGAATCATTCAGGCCTCCATCCCAGGAGCGGCTCAAGTTTCCGCCTCGGCAGAGGTGACGCTTTACTTCATTCCTTCTCCGAAAGGGATCGATTGGGCCACTCCATCGCTCCTTGCTAAGAGCACTCTCGCCAATCAGGCCCCGTACGGCAAGCATCCATTGAAGCATTCGATCGGCCATGTGAACGTCGAGGTGGCGTGCGGGGATCGTGTTCAGGATCGGATCCTGGCCGGCATGACCTCGGCGGACAAGTCCGATCGCATTTGGCTTCTGCTGAAAGATCGGATCGGTCTTGGGGTGCTTTTTCACGACTTCGAGGGAAAGCTCCAGGAAACAAGCGAGATCGAAGAGGACATCGCCTCGAGGATGCCGACGGGAGACATCAGCTGGCTGACGATCAAGATCAATCAAGGCAGCTGTCAACGCTTGCTCCAATATTACTCGGAGTATCGAGAGCGTGGTTACGACAAGCACTATGGCTTGCATCTTCGACCGAGGTACGGCGAAGGAGCGGGTTGCTCCGCGTTCGGCGCGAGCTTTCTCGAGCTTGCCGGCGTCTTGGACCAGGAGTTCGTCGAGGGCTGGCAACTGACCCGATTGGTTCCGGAGGGCCTGATCGGAAGCGAAATCCGTCGTGTAAGCCTTTGGGAACTGATCTGGAGCAGAAAAGCGAAACGTTGGGCTGAACCTGACGAACCTCATCGCCGAATCGATTTCTGGGATCCCGATGTGATGCACCAATGGGCGCTCAGGACCTGGAAGCAGGAGTCGATCTCCCCATCCGGAAAGTACCTGCTTCAGAAGAACGGAAAATCCTACGGCCTACTCGTCGACCGGGTCGACGTGCCCACTCCCGCCGATCCGATCTGGAAATCAGATTCGCACTTGTAATCCGATCTCGATGACCCGGTCCGGCGGGATGTTGAAAAACTCCGTCGCGGGGCGCGCGTTTCTGGAAAGCAGGATGAAGAGTTTCTTCCTCCAGTAGGCCATCGTGGACTCGTTGGAAGGGAGGAACGTCTCCCGCCCTAGGTAATAGCTCACCTGGTTCGGGTCCGCAGGAATCCCCGCGGCCTGGCACTGGGCCAGGATCTCGTGAATGTCAGGCGACTCCATGTACCCATACCGGGCGACGACTTTGTAAAAACCGTGTCCGAGGTCGGTGATCTGCACTTTCTCGGACGCGGAGATTTCAGGAGAGTGCTCGGTGACGATGGAGACGAGAAGCACTCGCCCATGAAGGATCTGATTGTGCTTGAAATGATGGAGCAGGACGGGTGGCGCAATATCGCGCGTGAGCGTCATGAAGACCGCGGTGCCCGGGATTCGATGTGGGGGCTTTTGAGCGAACTGGTCGAAAAGCCGAGTGATGGGAAGGGCTTTGCCGATCATGGCTTTCGAGAGAAGGTCCCTGCCGCGTTTCCACGTCGTCATCACGGCGACGACTGAAAGCGCGATCGCGATCGGGATCCAGCCTCCGTGAGGAATCTTGGGAATATTCGCCGAGAAGAACGTCAGGTCGACCACGAGAAACGCGGCGACGAGTGATCCCGCCCCCGCGGTGGGCCACTTCCATACGCGCGTCGCGACGAAGAAGAAAAGAATGGAGGTGATGACCATCGTCGCGGTGACAGCGATGCCGTAGGCGGCGGCGAGATGCGTGGATCGCTGAAAGGCGAGAACCAACCCGATCGTGGCCACCATCATCATGAGGTTCAGGGTGGGGACGTAGATCTGGCCCTCTGCCTCTCG
>CAYNDM010000013.1:0-5583 GCA_964395265.1 uncultured Bacteriovoracaceae bacterium | reverse complement strand
GTATGCAAGATCACCATGCGTGGCAGGTATCCCAGCTGGACGATCTGCTGGGTCAGCGAGAACGCGCCGGAGATCAGTGCTTGCGAGGCGATGATCGCCGCCGCTGTAGCGATGAGTAGCAAGGGATAAAGCTGCCAGCCTGAAACCAACCCGTAAAAGGTGTTGCTGACGACCGCCGGACCCTTCTCGAGCACCAGCGCTCCTTGGCCGAGGTAATTGATCAGAAGCGCGGGGAAGACGAAACTGAACCAGCTCACGCGAATCGCACGACGGCCGAAGTGCCCCATGTCGGCATAAAGGGCCTCGGCCCCCGTGATACTCAGCACGACCGAGCCCAAGACGAGAAAGGCGTGAACGCCGTTATCGAGGAAAAACTGCGTGGCATAATAAGGATTCGCAGCCAAGAGAATCCTGGGATTTCGAAAGATCCAAGGAAGGCCTATCGCAATCAGAGTGGAGAACCAGACGATCATCATCGGACCGAAGATCGTGCCGATTTTGCTGGTGCCTCCTCGCTGCATCGAGAAAATCGCGATTAGGATGACGATGGTGACAGGGACGATGAATTCGTGAAGCACGGGCACGGCGATCTCGATGCCTTCCATAGCGCTCAGTACCGAGATCGCTGACGTGATCACACCTTCTCCGTACAGCAGCCCCGCGCCGAATAGGCCCATCAGCACGGTCACGATGCGAAGCGTGACCCGGTGGTGTTCCAGCCGGTTCGCGAGGA
The DNA here is from genome assembly GCA_964395265.1 of uncultured Bacteriovoracaceae bacterium. Taxonomy (GTDB): domain Bacteria; phylum Bdellovibrionota; class UBA1018; order UBA1018; family UBA1018; genus CAYNDM01. The sequence continues at coordinate 4,850 of CAYNDM010000013.1, read as the reverse complement.
GCGCGATGAGAGCGGTGGTGCCCCCTTCTCCCTGGTTGTCGGCGCGAAGGATGAAACCCAGATACTTCAATGCCACCACGGTCGTGAGCGACCAGAGCACCAGTGAAAGGATGCCCAGGATATTGGCCTCATTCAGCGCCAGGCCATGGGACGGGCGAAAGCTTTCCTTGATGGCGTAAAGGGGGGAGGTGCCAATGTCGCCAAAGACGATGCCTGTGGCGCCGAGAGCAAGCTTGAAGAGTTCCCGCCCGCGAGGGTGGTTCGCAGGGTGGCCGTGCGTAGAGCTCATGTGGCCTTCTTTGCATAAACCCAGTGCCTTAGCTACAGCCGTGAGGTGCCGCGCTCTGCCAAGAAATTAACAGTTTCATTTGAAATTCTATATATATTTCAGTTGGTTAACGTGCCAAACAGGAGTGCTTCAGTTTGTCGAAAGTTTTTCCGATCAGTCAGTATATGGCCCCGCACCAGGATTCGTAGCAAGACTGATTTGGGGATGAACAGATTACACAGAGCGAGGACGAAAATGCAGTCAGCCTCAAGGATGAAACGTCAGTTCGTATCCATTGTCGCGGTTCTCTTGGTGGGATCCGCGGGTCTGGTCGGATGTTCTTCGAGCCAAACACAAGAGAGCTCGGATCTCGTTGGCGATGAGTTGCCGATCATGACCGAGTCGGCCTACACGGATGAGGTTCCAGCCGGCGAAGGCGAGTCGGCCCCGGTTGAAGGCGCCAGCAGCGAAATGGAGCTTCCTTCTGACTCGCTCGCGATGGGATCGGACCCGATGAGTGGGGATCCGTTGGCGGCAGGATCGGACTCGCCAGGCGGGGAAGCAGGCCTGGGGGGGGAAAGCTCTCTCGGAGCGTTGAGCGAGTCCTCGCTCGGCACGGAGCCTCCCGCGGGTATCACTCCTCCAACCGAATCCGCTTCAGCCGCTGATACCGGCTTTGGCACTGCATTCACCACTCCCGAAGAGCCCAAGAAGCCGAAGCCCGTCGCGGAGAATAAAAAAGCCAAGAAGCGCGCGGTTTCGAACACGCCCAAAGTCGCTAAGCGCGAGGCTCCCGCTCCTGCACCCGTGGAACCCGCGCCTGTCGACCAGTCAGGTCCGGTCGAGACGATGAGTGCTCCGGCTCCTCAGGATATGCAGGTGGAAATGAGCCCGCCTACGCCCGTCCAGGACATGAACGCACAGGTCTCGCCGCCGGCGCCAGACATGAGTGCGCAAGTCCCTCCTCCCCCCGCTCAAGACATGACCGCGGCCATGGAGCAGGCGCAGGAACCAGTCCATTATCCCCCGTGCGCGGCAGGAACCACGCCTGAAGTCGTCGGCGAGGAAGAAGAGGACAACACCATGAAGTACGTCATCGGGGCTTCGGCTCTGGCGATGATCGCGGCATGGGGCTTCCTGCAATTCCGGGCGCGCCGCAACCGATTCGAGTGAGCCGTAGCCGCTCACGACTTGATTCAGGAGAGATGATTCAGAGGTGACGATGGGCAGGAATTGGCGGGATCTCTTTGAATCGCAAGCCGGCTTCAGTCTGGTCGAACTGATGGTCGTCGTGACCCTCAGCGGGATCGTGGCCGTGGCCGCGGTTCCGAACTATATCCGCTACTCCAATCGATCCGCTCAGAGCGAGGCTAAAAGTACTTTGAGCATGCTTTACGCGATGGAGCGGAATTACGCCGCCGACTTCGGTTCTTTCACCGCTTGCATCAGCAAGATCGGTTTCTCCAGAAGCGAGAACGATCAGAACTTCTATACCGTGGGTTTCAAGCCGACCAATATGCCGAGCACCTGTGGGCCCGATGGTGACGAGCCCTGCAATCGGTTTCACTTTGAAGCCGAGCGGAAGAATCCTGACGGCACCAATGCCGGTACTCCTGAATCCTGCACTCAGGTCAGCGACGTCATCATGGTCGCCAACTCGAAGAAGCCCGCTATTCCCTTTTCGGGCGCTCCCGCCACGATCCCCGATACGACCGCTTTCGATCTTCCGAGCGCGGCCGCCGCTCCTTCGATCGACAGAACGACCTTCATGATTCGCGCGGCTGGAAATCTCGGGATGTCCAGCGGTCCTTTGCAGTACGACTACTGGTCCATCGATCAGGACAAAGTTCTCAGGCAGGATGCCGTAGGCATCTAAGAACTCATATCAGTTGATTCGGTTTTTTTGAGCTCCCCGCAGCTCATGCGGATCCATGCGGTTCATGTAACCCAATCTGGCTCAGCGGCCCGATCATCGAAAAACCTTCTCGCGGCCGGCGATCTCAATAAAGAAATTCAACGACTTAGCCGAAAGGTCAATGTCACCCTCTATGGAGGTATCATTGGCCATGGAAAAAGCAATCAGGGTCGGAATCTCGCTGGTGGTCGGATTAGCCATCGGCTTCGCTTCGAACGCCGAGGCTCGCGAGCAGAAGTTCGATCTCAATAAAGTGAACGCGCGGATCTCCTTCGACCTTCCTGAAGGATGGAAGGGAGAAACCGACTTGTTCGAGGTTCCGCTGACTCTGTTTGGACCGATGCGGGACGGGCGCAGGCCGGTCATCAACGTATTGCCTCTCAATTTGGGAAAAGACGTCGAGTTCAACCAAAAAGCGATAAAGGAATCCGAGAAAGACTACCGACGCGAGCGCAGAAGCTTTGTCGGGACCCATGGCGGGAAGATCACAGACTTCATCTCCTATAAGAAGCGCCCCCTCGCCAGCGGGGAAGAAGCGCATGTGATCGGATACGGGTTCAAGGCTTACGGAACGGAATTCACCGAGCTGCAGTACTACGTGAAATGCCCGAAACAGGTTTTTATTCTCACCTCTTTGACTAGGAACTTCAAGGAACGGAAGGCGTCCGAGTCAATTGCGACTAGCTTCAAATGCGTCAGGTAAAGAGGATCATGATGATGAAACGTTTCATTCAGGCCTCAATAGCGAACCTTCTGGTCGCCGCTATCGCTTTTCAGCCTCTGACGAGCGCCTGGGCGGAGGAAAATCACAAAACCTCGGGCGGTACATGGTGGTACTTCGATGCCGAGAGCTTTTCGAACGAGGAGAGGTTCAACAATCTCGATATCATTGCTGACGCCATTCCGCTCTTCGAAGCGGAGTGCATGCAGGAGAATCGGATCCTGGATCGAACCATCACGACTCCAAAGCTGCTGAAAGAGCCGGATGGCGGCGCGCTGGATTGCGCGACTGCAGCCGTCGAGCTGAAAGAGGAGTTGGAGCGGATTCATCAGGACCTGGTCGAAGTCGAGAAGGAAGAGGCACAAGAACTCGCTGCCGAAGCGAATTGCCCCGATTGCGGATCGATGACGCTCGAAGAGAGGCAGGCGCGCATCAGCAAAGCGGAGGAGGAGATCGCCAGGATCGAGTGGGCTCTTGAGCGAGGCCGCGCTCCAGCGTGCTAAAAGCCGACCGAAAAACTGACGAGCTGCATGAAAAATGATGTGGCCTGCATATTCAAATTGAAGACGCCCTACGTCCTGGTGGACTGGGCGACTCGGTCTGAAGCCAAGGCTCCCGGATGCAAATTCAACACGGACGTGAGCTGCCTGCAGAAGATGGTTCTCGGGATCGTGAAAGGGTTTGTCGATGTCCTGGACGGACTCAAGAACATGGTTCTCCATCCGGTCGAAACGGCGAAGGCGGTCGTAGGGTTGGCTGCGGCAGCAGGGAAGTGGGTATGGAACAAGGCTTTCGGAAGTCAAGAGATCAGTAACGCCAACCTGATCGCGACCCATTTGACTGACGAGGAGATCGCCCAGGCAAGGAAAGACAGCAAAGGTTTCCTCCAGTCCAAGGTCGATGGCTTTGTCGGCTGGGTCGAGCGTCTGCAAGAAGAGCATTTCATGTGCGCGGAGTGGGAGGGAAACCCCGCTTTGCCTAGCGCCAAATGCAAAAAAGTCTCGACCGATTACACCTGCGCGACTTGTTCCCAGAAGATCGCGTCGCTTTGTGCGACTATTCCATACGTGCTGGAACAAGCTTTCGGCGACACCTTCGTTATCGGGATGACCGCTGGCGTGGGCGCGGCCGCGGTGGTGGGCGCGCGTGCAGGCCTCTTAGCGAAGATCGGCAAAGCGCGCATGGCCACGATTACGGCGGCTTCGCAGGACGCGCTCAGCTCGGCAACCAAGGTTCGCAGGTTGGCCAAAGCAGGACTGAATAAAGCCGACGATGGCTCGAAAGCTAAAGCCACGATCAGGGTCAATGAAGCAAGGCGTCAAATGGCACTCAACAAAGAGGCTGCAAAAGCTGTCTTGGACGATCCGGCGGCTAGTACGATCGTCAATAAGGCGGGCAACGTGCAGAATGCGGCGACGAAGGCGAAAGAAGCTGCGCGAGCAGGATCTAAAACTCCAAACGTTACGCTGGACGTGGATGCCATGGCCGCAGCGAATACCGAAGCTCTTGCCGCTCGTTTGGGTATCCTTGGCTCGAATCGAAAGCTTCGGAGGCTCGCGAAGGAAACGCAGAAACTCGAGAACGAAGCGCAGAAACGAATGGCTCTGGCCGGCGAAGTGGTGAAAAAGGAAATTGGAGTCAAATCCCTCGAAGCCGAACAGACCGTGGGTGCTCTGGTCGTCACTCCCAAGAGCGGAATATGGAAACCGTTCAAGACACTGCTTGAAAAGTCAGACCAGATTGACAGATTTTTTGCCGCTACGGGTTTTAAGGCGTCATACGGCGCTGGAAAGAAGCTGGGAGGAAAATTGGTTGGCCGCGCTCACTGGGAAGCCGTGGAAGCGGAGTGGATCGCCCGCATGCAGAAGGCGGGAATCATGGGGAGCCGAGGCAACCGCGTCTCTGATGCGGTCGTAGATCAATCAAGAGTCGCGGTGAATAGGCGT
>CAYNDM010000012.1:20016-22268 GCA_964395265.1 uncultured Bacteriovoracaceae bacterium | reverse complement strand
ATCTCTCCTGGGGTCCCCAGATTCAGCCCTTGGTACACGCTATAGACGGAAAACTCGGCCGCCGGAGACTGCGTCGAGACCGCGAGCGCCAGGACCATGGCGCAGAAAAATGCTTGGATCATCCTTAGCCGTTTCACCGAAACACCTCTGATTAGGTTTCAATTTCATCGCCTCCTTGCGTTCCATTGTTCCTAGGGCCTCTTGGCCACATCTTGCCTATCGGTAAAGAGATCCGGGTTCATGAGTATTCGCGAGTCGTCTCTTCCAGGCTTGCGGGGACCGGGGTCAAAATTCCGTCATTTCGCGACCGGGGAATGCTTTCTAGAATGAGGAGATATGAGAAAGATTTCCAAGTTGTCCTTGATTGGCGCGATATTGATGGCTCTTCCTACGGAGCAGGCGCACGCCCTGGTGACGCCGCTGGCCGTGGCGATTTTCCCGCCCGTCCAGTTTCCCCCCGTGGATTTCTCGATCGCCGGCGCGCGAGTGAGTGCATTCATGGGCCGGCATCGCAATGTCTACGGCATCGACTTGGGGGTGATCGGCAATCGCACCGAGCAGGACTTCGTCGGCATCGGAGTTTCGGGGATCTTCAACCACACCACTGGCCTGACCACCGTACTGGGCCTTCAGGCCGCGGGCGTAACCAATATCAATACCCAGAAAACCCGGGTCGTCGGGGTCCAGGTCTCTCTATTCAACTACAACTCGGCCGAGTCGTCGGTGGTAGGCTTTCAGATCGGCCCCGTCGCGAACCTCAGCAGGCATACCTCGGTCTATGGGATGCAGGTCGGGCTCTATAATGCCGCTCGAACGATTTCGGGCTTTCAGATCGGGTTGATCAATTCGACGGATAACCTCCATGGCATCCAGATCGGTTTGGTGAACTTCAACCGATCCGGCCCCTTCGCCGTGGCCCCGATCCTGAACGTGGGATTCTGACCGGGCAGGTCGCCCTTGCCCGCGTGGGCCCGAGTGTGCGACCGATCCGACGCCCGATTCTTGTCCGAAAGAGATGTCCGAGCCTGGCTGATCACACCCAGTTGAAAGATTTTGCCGGGCTAAAGGTCGGATACCCAATTAGCCGATAGGCACTTGTCGAGGGGAACGTTTGAGAGAGGTATCGACAAGAATATGACCAGCCGCTCGGAAGAAATCCAAAAGCGATTCATCGCGGTCGACATTCAATCCTTCAGGAATTCCACGCGGGATATCAACTTCGATGTCTATCTGAAGATTTCCGATGACAACATGGCGCACGTCTTCTCGCGTACGACCGGCATCGATTACAAGCGCCTGGCCCAGTACATCCAAAAAGGCGTCGAAAATCTCTATATCCATGCCGAGGACGAGGCCGCGTACAAGGCTTTCACCTGGCGTACCGCTGATTCGATCCTCCATGATCCAGCCATATCTCAGGAAAAGAAGATCGCGACCCTGCTCAATATGACTGAGCAGAACATGGCGGAGATCTTCTCACAAGTCGTGGTGTCGGAGGAGACTGCCGCGAATTCGCAGAAGATCATCAAGAACTACGTCGACCTGATGATCGAGAGCCCGAAGACGCTGGCTACGATCCTCAAGCTCGTGTCGCATGGCGAATATCTTTATTACCATTCGATCGCCGTTTCGATCTTCAGTATGTTCATCGCCAAGGCCTCGGGTCAGTTCAATCAGCGAATGCTCGAGATCGTCGGGCTTGGCGGTTTTCTGCATGACATCGGCTGTACCCAGATCTCCAAGGATCTGATCGACAGCTCCGCGGAGCTCACTCCCGCTCAGTGGAAGGAAATGCGTGATCATCCCAAGCTGGGATTGAGCATGATCGAAAGTACCCCGAACATCCCCGATGAGGTCCGATACATCGTTTATCAGCACCATGAGGAGCCCGGAGGTGGGGGATATCCGAACGGGCTGCACGGGGGCGTGATCTACTACCCGGCGAAGATCGTGGCATTGGCGGATGCGTTCAGCGCCCTGATTTCCCGCCGTCCTTATCGTCCTGCGTACACGGTCGAGCAGGCGGTTCATATTCTCCAGTCTCAGACCGGCAAGCACGATCGCGACCTGGTCCGGATGCTGTCATCCATCTTCCTGAAGCATGGGGCGGGCGGCGGACAGAAAGCCGCGTGAAGTCGGTCACGACGATTCAGTGACCCGCGGATCGGACCCTTCGATCAGGGCCTGGAACTGCTCCTTCATATCAGGGTAATCCGAGATCGCAGTCGCAAGTAGCTCCTGAATCGCGCTTT
>CAYNDM010000012.1:4902-20006 GCA_964395265.1 uncultured Bacteriovoracaceae bacterium | reverse complement strand
CGGTCGGCGAGTCGTTCTTGCTCCTGGCCATGAATTCAGCGAGCTTGACTTCGGGAGAATCGACGACCTCGGTTGCAAGCCTTCCCTTCAGCTCGCTCAAATCGGAGTGCATGCCGTTCTCGATCAAAGCGACGACAGCCCTTTGCTGGATCAGCGCATTGCCTTGAGCGACCAGGATGGCTTTCTTCAGCGTGCCCGACGCGGACGGAAGATCGCCTGTTTGGACAAAGTAAAGGCCGCAGATCACCATGCCGGCGGCCAGGAATTTGGCGACGTACCGATCGGTATCCATCGCTTTCTCAGTGATCTGGTGGAACGAAAGGATATCCTCGTAGTGCCGGCTATAGACGGACAGCCGAACCAGATCTGGAACGTGCTTGGGTGGGATCACGTGGTGCTCCGCCATCTCGCGGGCAGATTTGTAAGCGGATTCGTAATCCTTTTTCGAGGTGAAGACCTCGCTCAGGCCCAGAAGCGATCGGTAGTGGTGAGGATGAAGCTCCAAGCACTTTTGGTAAGACTGAATCGCATCGTCTAAGCGCCCCAGCAACTGATAGGCGGCGCCTTGCGTGTACCAAGCCGATGGATTGGATGGCGCGAGGCTCAGGGTCTTGCTGATCAGCTCCAATGCGCCCATTGCGTCGCCTTTTTTGACCTGAGCCTGCGCGGTCTGAATCAGTTTTTCCTCCGGCGAAGGGTCGAGCTTGGCCTGCGCTGCCTGCAAAAACTGGGATTTCAGGCTGTCAAAGGTGAAAGGCTTCAAGATCAGGGCATCCGCTCCTTCATCACCCGCGTCCCCGGCGATCAGATTGGAGTTCTTTGAGCTCAGGATCACGAAGATCTGAGGCTCGTTCGGTGCGAGCATCTTCTTTTGGATATCCAGCAGAGCGAGCCCGCCTCGTCCAGGCAGGTCAAAATCCGCGAAGATGACGTTTGGGCGCTTGGACTTGATCAGGTTCTCCGCTTCCTCGTAGTTGTCGACGGAATCGACGGCGCTCAATGGGATTTTCAGCTCGCTCAGGAGCTTCCGTATGCTTTTCTTGCTGGTCGTCGGGTCCGCAATGAGGAACTTTATGCCTTTTTTCAGGATGTCCATGGTCCTCGATGATTTTTCTGGTTTCAATACAAACTACCTACGCTTTCATGTTTTTCACGATGTTGTTCAATTTCTCTTGGAGGCCTTCGTAGTCAGTGATCAGCTTTCTCCACTTGACCTCGTCGAATTGATAGAACTTGAGACGAATGAGCTGTGAGTCCGCGTTGACTCTCTCGGCTTCGATGACTTTCGCCGTGGCTTCAAAGTCGCCGTGCTGCATTTGGTTTTTCCGAAATCGCTTTCCAGGCTCTTCAACCTGGGTCGCGATCCTCACCAGGATCAAGTGCCCGAACGCGCAGAATTTGAGCGGGACACGCACGCTGATTCCGTCGAAGTCGAATTCGGGAATCTCCGCGCTTTCGTTTTCTTTCAATGGGGTCTGGGTCGTCACGTTGACGAGCTGGACCCAGAAAGTAACGTGCGAGAAGTCAGCCCATTTAATCCAGGGAAATCCCGCTGCCTTCTTGGCGCTCTTCATGCGGACTCCTTCGCGTTTCGTGATTGCACATCAATGATCATCATTTGATGTTTGCAGGATTCTCCGGCTCGGTCGATTCATAAATTCAAAAAAAATCCAATTGCTGATTTCGTGATTGCGGCTCGGTCGTCTCGCTGAATGGGCTATGCGCGACTTATGCGGAAATCACCGTCACTCGATATCTCACGCGAAGGTCGCCTGCATGATCGAGCATCCTTCGACGAAAGTGGATTCTCACCATGATTATTGACCGTATACTGCAGCTGCTGAGTTTATTGCAGCCGCTGAGTGATCGACTGAGCCGCGTGTTTCAGCGCCTGCTCAAGGCCTGCGGCCTTGCTCCCACCGGCTTGCGCGAGGTCCGGCTTCCCGCCGCCCCGTCCTTCGATGAGAGGAACGATCTCCTTGAGGATCTCGTTCGCGTTCAAGCTCTTGGGAGCCGATGGTCCGACGGCTACCAGCAGCGAGGCTTTCTCTGACTCGGGATCCTTCATGCCAAGAACGACGACGGTCTCAGGGGATTTTTGCCGGATTCGATCCGCGAGATCGCGTAGGCGTTTCACGCCTTGAGAGTCAGGAGAGCGGAGCGAGGTGACGAGAAGCGCTCCGTTGAGCTTCTTGGCCTGGCTCAGCATCTCGTCGACTTCGCCGCTCGCGCTCTTGGCTTGAAGCTGCTCGATCTGCTTTCTCAGCTCCTTTTCTGAGCTTTGCAGTTTCTCGATCCTTCCCAGGATTTCCTCGTCGGACGTGGCTTTCAGGCGCTCACGAATGCTCTTGAGATCCGATTCCTTCTTGCGCAGGAACTCGAAAGCCCCTTTGGATGTGTAAGCGATCATGCGTCGGACGCCAGCCGCGATGCCGGTTTCGCTTCCTATTTTGAAAAGGTGGATCTCCGAGGAGTTATCCACATGCGTGCCTCCGCAAAGCTCGGTGGAGAAATCCCCGACCTGAACTACCCGGACCACGTCGCCATACTTCTCTCCGAACATCGCGATGGCACCGGCGGCGATGGCTTGGTCCTTTGCCATCTCTTGCTTCTTTACGGCCTCAGATCTCCAGATCTTGTCGTTGATCATGTCTTCGATCTTCTGGAGCTCGTCCTCGGTCAGCGGCTGAAAATGGGTGAAGTCGAAGCGAAGGAGATCGGGCGCGACCAGCGATCCCGCCTGCTTCACGTGAGTCCCGAGCACTTCGCGAAGAGCCCAGTGCAGAAGGTGAGTCGCGGTGTGATTGCGCGCGGTCAGGTTGCGGATCTCCTGGTCGGTCTCTTGCTCGTAGGTTTCGCCTACGCGCAAGGTTCCCTTGATCGGGCGGATGTGTGCCACGATCAGGTCGGCAACGGGCTTTTGTACATCGATGACCTCGCCTTCAAACCCGTTCGCGCCGGTGACCCTGCCGTGATCGCCGACTTGACCGCCGCTCTCCCCGTAAAAGGGAGTCTCGGCGAAAACCGCTTCGATGATGACGTCGTTTTCCTTGCTGTCGGAGGTAGCGGAGAGCGGAGGGGTGGCGAAGGAGTCCACTTTCTCCAAACCTTTGTCGGAGGGAGCCAGAATCGCCAGGCATTCGCTGCTCGCGCGAAGCGCGGTATAGCCATGGAACTTGGGCAAGCGGCCTTTGGCTTTCAGGTCGTTGGCAAGCTTCAGATAGACCTCGTCCAGCGCTTCCTGCCCGGATCCTTTCCAGTGCTTGCGGGATTCGGAGCGCTGCCGGTCCATGCATTTCTCGAAGCCGGCCTCGTCGACCTGAATCTCCTTCTCGGCACAGATCACGCGCGTGAGATCGAGGGGGAAGCCGTACGTGTCATAAAGCTTGAACGCCACGTCGCCAGGAAGGGTGCCACCCTTCTTGAGCTTGGCCGTCTCTTCGTCGAGCAGCGCGAGTCCGCGCTCGAGGGTCCTGAAAAACTGCTCTTCTTCGGCCAGCACGGCCCTTTCGATGAAGGCGCGCTTCCCGCGGAGATCGGGAAAAGCTTCCTGCATCTCATCGATGACGAATCCGCAGATCTTGTGAAGGAACGGCTCGTTCAGCCCCAGCTTCTTGCCGTGCCGGATCGCGCGTCTCATGATTCGCCGAAGCACGTAGCCTCGGCCTTCGTTCGAAGGCAGGACACCGTCGCCGATCAGAAAGGTCGCCGAACGCGAGTGGTCGGCGATCACCCGATAAGAGACGGCCGTCTCGCTGTTGCGGTCGTAAGCTTTGCCCGCCACCTTGGCGATTCCCTCGATGATCGATTGAAAGAGATCCGTGTCGTAGTTGGTGTCGACGCCCTGTAGGATCGACGCCAGGCGCTCAAGCCCCGCACCGGTATCGACCGAAGGCTTGGGAAGAGGCGTGAGCTTCCCGCTTGAGTCGCGATCAAACTGCATGAAGACCAGATTCCAGAATTCCATGAAGCGGTCGCAATCGCAGCCCATGGCGCAGGTGGCTTTTCCGCAGCTGTATTTCTCGCCGCGATCGATGAAGATCTCGCTGCAAGGCCCGCATGGACCGGTGTCGCCCATGGACCAAAAGTTGTCCTTCTCACCAAAGCGGTAGATTCGGTCCTTGGGTACGCCTTCCTGCTTGTGCCAGATCTCGGCGGCCTCGTCGTCATTCTCGAAAACGGTGACATAGAGCCTGTCCTTGGGAAGCTTCAGTTCTTTGGTGACGAACTCCCAGGCGAATCGGATCGCTTCTTTCTTGAAGTAGTCACCAAAAGAGAAGTTCCCAAGCATCTCGAAAAAGGTGTGATGACGCGCGGTGAAGCCGACGTTCTCGAGGTCGTTGTGCTTGCCCCCTGCGCGCACGCATTTCTGGGTCGTGGTAGCGCGGGTATAAGGCCGTTTGTCTTTTCCGAGAAAGACGTCTTTGAATTGCACCATTCCCGCATTGGTGAAGAGCAGGGTGGGGTCGTTCTGGGGCACGAGCGAGGAGCTCTCGACAATGGTGTGACCGTTCTTTTCAAAAAAATTCAGGAATTTCGACCGGATCTCGGCAGTTTTCATAGATTTCTATCCATCGCATAAATCTGCCCCCTGCGCCAGCGGCGCTCGCCGGCCAGCCAGGGGAAGGCAGGTTTTGCATGGTATTATCTGTCGAAAGAGGTTTCAAGAATCGGTAGGAGCGGTTCCTGCCGGTATGGGGTGATCCGCCCGTGCGTGGAGTTCTCTTGCCCCGCGTGAGCCTGACTCGCCCCGGATGAAGAGAAGACGTGCCCTTGCGCGAGGCTTATTCGTCCGCGTCCACTCGGTGTCCATTGGTCACCCGGTCGAATGCCGGGCGAGCCAGCGTGCTTGAGCTTTCTTCGTAGTCGTAGGTGTAGAAGTCTTCGATCACCCGGGAGGGGTAGGTGCCAGCAGGAGCGCCGTGAGCAGGCCGGGATCGCTTGAAGCCGATCTGCCTGGAGGAGCCCCGCTTTGCCAGGCGAGAGCCTACGAAAAAGCCCAAAGCGGCAAAGGTGGCCGCGGCGATCAGCGGGTTTCTCTGAACGAGACGCTCGGGCGCGCGGAGTTTGTAGACCGTGTTCTGGACCCGAAGGGTGCTCAGTCTCAGCTTGTCCTCGAGGAGCCTAAAGGCTTCTTCGACGCGATGACGGCTTTGCTCGACTTCGAGCTGCGCGGCTTGGATCTCGTTCATGACGCTTTCTCCTGAACTGCCGGGGTATCGCCAGGGCGCTCGATGGCTAAGGAGGGCTCGGGCACGGCGTTCTCAGCGGTGTTGACGAACTGGGTCCTGGGGGATTCCTTCACTTCGGCCCACTTTCGGCTGATGAGCTCGCGGTCGCGCTCCAGATTGAGCCTGAGCTCGTTCAACTGCGCGGACCGTTTCAAATTGCCGATCGCGGTAGAGATTCCGATCGTTGCGGACACGGTCAGGAGCACGCCGATGATCAAGGCGCTCAGCCAGAAATTCCCCAAGAGCACTCCAAGGCCCACCACCGCGAACGCCAAGAATGACAGAGCGCCGAAAACCCCTATTGCCGCGAAAATGCCGAGCTTGGTGAATTGCTTTCCCGCGCTTCTTACGCTCTGGGACGCCTCCGCTTTCGCTAGGCGAATCTCGCTTCGAAACAATTGCGAGAAGCTATCCAGAATTTCCCTGACGACCAGTTTGAGTGGGCGATCTTCCATCTGAGCCTTTCTCCACTCATGGATGAGTGCAAGAAGAAGGCCCGCCTGCTTGAGTCTCGACTTGGAGTGGCGACCGACGCGGAGCGTGCGTCTATCTCGTGCTGACTTGTTCTGCGCTCATCTCATTCAGAGATTCTGCAGTCGACCTGGATGGTTTCGTCGCGAGTGACCAGGCTGGCACGAGCATGAGTGGTCGCGTCAAAGACATCAGTGCGGGCAGCGATCCCGCTTGAAGGATCCAGGAGTTCTACATGGGTGACGGAGTGATCGTAGACGAAAGCCGTGACCTGATATTTGCTGGCGCCACGGCTCAAGATGCTTGCAGCACCGTGTGAAGCGATGGGTTCTTTCAGGATCTCGGCTGAGGAGCCGGGCTTGAGGCTCTTCAGCTCGCAGACGAGATTCGCGGCCTGGGCCGATGCACTCAGACAGAAAACCGCGATGGCGACAACTGATGCTGTTCTCATGATTCATCTCCTATGCAGTGTGAGTTTTCGCGCAAACTAACACAGGGTTTTTGCCAGTCAAAAGATTATTGAGACTGAATCTCAGGAAAGGGAATCGACGAGAGGGAGAATCGGTGAGCGCTTTCATCGGTAAATAAAAAAGGGAGCCCCTCGTGGAGCTCCCTTTTCGTTTTCTGCGACTGATCTCGATCCCGCGCTTTACTTGCGGGCCGAAGCGCCGTGGCTCTTGCTCATGGCAGGCACCGCTTTTCCGGCGGCGGTAGCTCCCGCGGGAGCCGTTTTGGTTTTGCCATCAGTAGCCGCGTTTGCGGAAGCGGCCTGAGCGCCTGCGGCTTGGGCCGCGATCTTTTTCCCGATGCCAGCCTTCTCGAGGACTTCTGCCTTGATCTTCTCAGTCATTGCAGGATTGTCCCTGAGGAATTGGCGTGCGTTCTCGCGGCCTTGCCCGATGCGCTCGTCTTTGTACGAGTACCAGGTGCCGCTCTTCTCGATGACGTTCATATTGGAAGCGAGATCGAGCAGATCGCCTTCTTTCGAGATGCCCTCTCCATACAGGATGTCGAATTCGACTTCCTTGAAGGGAGGAGCCATCTTGTTCTTGACGACCTTCACGCGGGTGCGATTGCCGATGACGTTCTCGCCGTCCTTGATCGCCTGGATGCGGCGGATATCCATGCGGACGGAGGAGTAGAACTTCAGCGCGTTACCGCCCGTCGTGGTTTCGGGATTGCCGAACATGACGCCGATTTTCATACGGATCTGATTGATGAAAATCACCAGCGTCTTGCTGCGGTTGATGGTGCCGGTGAGCTTGCGCAAAGCCTGTCTCATCAGACGAGCCTGAAGGCCCATGTGCGAATCGCCCATCTCGCCTTCGATCTCAGCGCGCGGCACGAGAGCCGCGACCGAGTCGATGACCAGCAGGTCGACGCCGCCGGAGCGAACGAGCGCGTCGGCGATCTCGAGTGCCTGCTCGCCAGTATCCGGCTGAGAGATCAAGAGATCATCGGTGCGAACTCCGAGCTTGCGCGCGTAGTTCACATCGAGCGCATGCTCGGCATCAACGAAAGCAGCGATCCCTCCCTGCTTCTGGACCTCCGCGATCGCATGAAGCGTGAGCGTGGTTTTACCGGAAGCTTCAGGCCCATAGATCTCGACGATACGGCCACGAGGAAGACCGCCGATGCCGAGCGCGATATCCAGCCCGATGGAGCCGGTCGGAACAACCGCTACGTCTTGAGCAGCGAGGTTCTCGCTCTCTCCCAAACGCATGATCGAGCCTTTTCCGAATTGCTTTTCGATGGCTTGGACCGCGAGCTCAATGGCCTTGTTCTTCTGACCCTTGTTCTGCTCAAGAGATGCAGCAAATTTATCCATGTTCATATTTTCTTTCTTTCTCCGTGAAACGGCTCCCCAGTTCTCTGGGCGAGGACAAATGGTCTCTGCCTTCCTGGCGCGATCCACCAGTCACTGGAGGATCAAATTGGCTCTTACCTTCGTGGTCTGGAGCGAAAATATTTCGTCGTTTCGAGCAACGACCGTACCATGAATAGAGTGAGGTGAGAAGCGAACAGGAGCCTTCTTTCGATGAGATCGGAAGTGGATTGAGCCGCTTTTTTAGTGCTCTGCGTTGCTCCTGGAAGCAGCCAAAATTGTTGCGCCCATGCTTCTTTGATGTCGCGCGCGGCCACGCCTAAAAATACATTTCCCATTCTGCCTTTAGGAGCGCGTGGACCCAGATAACCAGTGATCGCGATCGCAAGCCAAGCATCGGGAGTCCGTTCCAATAGGTCCGTGGCGAGCCGCTTTGCCACGAGCCCGCTCACTGGTCCCGCGACTTTGAGGACATTAGCCGGGATCCCCATCCAATTCTCGAGCGTGCTTTCTGAATTCAGGACGATCGATCCGCAGACGCTCTGGTGGGCGCCAATTCTCGCGAGGTGGGAGGACACATACCCGCCGGTGCAGGCTTCGCCGAGTGCGATGCGAACTTTCTTTCGAGACAAAAGAGAGGCCACCGCCGCGGCCTCGGACGACAGCCTGTCTTGAAGCTGCTGAATCGAGTTCACGGCAGATACCCGGAATATTGGAAATAGAGCACAACCAATAGCGCTTGAATACCCGCCAGAAGGTCATCAGCCATGACCCCGAATCCGCTCCACCAGTGCGAATGCTCCGAGCCCTGCGACGCCTTGGCCTTGGACCAGCGATCTACCTGCCGGACAGGAGGGGGCTTGGTTATGTCGAAGAGTCTGAAAAGCACGAAGGAAGCGGCGAGGGTCTGCCAATGGGTGCCCGCCGTCCACGCGGTGATCCCGAGCCCTACGACCTCGTCGATGACGACGATTTGGTTGTCTGTGGAGCCCATGATTTCGTCGATCACCTTGGAAGCCCAGACTCCGGCGCCGAAGAGCGCGGCCCAAAACAAAGCCTGAAGATGCCAAGGCACGAATGCCATCGCGTAGGCCAGCGGAAGCGCGCAGACGCTTCCCATCGTTCCAGGCGCGACGGGAAAAAGCCCTGCGCCCCCGAAAGTCCCGAGCGCTACGGCGGAGATCGCCCTCGGTCCTTTGATTCGCTCCCAGTGAAGAATGCCTTTGGCGGACGTTCGCTTGATCAAGCTTCGTTCCTTTCCTTCCAGATCCGAGTGACTTCGGCAGGAGTCTGGACCGGACGCCCCTTCTCATTCACCATGACGGCTTGAACCTTGGCGCGAAGAACTTCTTCCGATTCCCGAAAGATCGTCTGAGCGAAGGTGAAGTGGCTGCGCCCGTGTTCGATGACGCGAGTCTCAATTCGCAGCCGGTCGCCCAGAAACGTCGGCTTGAGGTACCGAAGCTCGATGCCGGCGATCACCGGCCAGCATTTCCATGCGTTGAATTTCTCAAGCGTGATCCCTTCCTCGGTAAGCAGATCCCAGCGAGCGTGTTCCAGGTAGCTCACATATACGGCGTGATTCACATGCCCGAAGCTATCAAGCTCGTATCCGCGAACGTCGAGATGGGAAATATAAGTCTTCGGCGTCGTCATCCGATCTCGCAGTAAACCCGCCAGCGCGTCTCTGGGCAAGCACTAAAGCCGCCCGCGTCGTAGCGACCTGCGTTGAGACAATTCTTACTTGTTTGAGAAAGGCGGTTGGGCATAAGCTCGGTTCCGGACTCAATCATCGATGGAAAAAGAAGCCGCTGAAGCTCTTCGGAAAAAATTGGATTTCCGCTGGGAAGATATCGAAATCATCCTGGGTGGGAAATCGTCTATCGATTCCAATCAAGCGTTTCAGATCGCCTCGCGGGAAGACGCGGATCGTTTCGTTCGGAGCTACGGTTACGATCTGGAGAACCCGATCGAGAACGCCGAGGCCTTCGGTAACTTCCACGAGTCGGTCAATCTGATTCGGCGCTACTTCTTGCATCCGGAGAACCCGGATGGCCTGAAAATCGAGATCCCGCGGAAGATCCTCGAGATGACGGATATCCGCGACCTATTCTTGATGGCCAGTTTCGCATATCCTGGTCAGTCCTCCGATACGATCGGCGTGTACCTCCGCAATTGGGCATGCGCGATCCTGAAAGTGATGCATACGGTATCGCACGTCGACCAGGATATCCGGACCGGTTATTTCGCCGATATCCAGCAGCAGATTCTGGATCGTTTCTACCGCGTCATCCATCGCGATGCCGAAGGCGATCTTTTTTTGGCCGAGAGGCCCGACGACCCGGATCGAGTCGATCTGGTCGCCTTCGAGACGAAACCCAAGAAGTCGCGCGAGTCGACTCTCCTCAAGCTGCTTCACAAGCCGGAAAACGTCGCCGAGGATATCTTCGATCGAGTGGGATTGCGTTTCGTGACCCGAACACGGGTCGATGTGATTCGGACCCTGAAGTTCCTGGTCGACAAGATGATCGTGATGCCTCCCAACATCAAGCCGAGCCGCTCGCGCAATACCTTGATCGATCTCGAGCTGTTTCGTTCCCAGCTCGGTGGCTTGCTCAAGCGCGCGGACGAGGCGGGACTGGATGAGGGCGAGTTGCTCAGGCTGCTCGAGGAGGCGACTCCCACTCCATCAGAGAAAGTGAATCCTCATTCGAGCGATACTTACCGCTCCATTCAATTCACCTGTCGTCACCTGATCAAGCTTCGCAATCCGCTTTTCGAGGATCTCAAGGAGCTCAAGACCTACTTGAAGACGGAGAACCCCGACGAGCGCGCGGTCAAGCTGATCGAGAAGGTCGACCTCAAGCACCTCCAGAAGGAAATTCGTTTCTTCTATCCTTATGAGGTGCAGGTCGTGGACGAAAAGAGCGCCAAGGACAACGAGATGGGTAGAAGCGCGCATAGCGAGTACAAGCGCGCGCAGATTCAAACAGCTCTTCGCAGGGTGATGGGAGCGCTGGCGGATGCCTCTCGATAGCGACGTCGCTCTCCTGGGCACGGGCGCGGCACCGTTGGCCGCCGCTAGCCGCCTCTTGGCCGAAGGAAAGTCCGTGTTGATCCTCAATCCGGACTGGGATTTTTTCATCGAGGATTCGGAGCTTTCCCTCGACCCTCTCTGGCCTCAGGATCCGAAAACGCTTAAGCCCAAGCGGCTGATGAAGAGCTCCCCTGATCACGCGCTTCAGGAGCTGAAACCGGTGTTTCCAGGGGCCCTGGAAATCTGGCCGCGGAGCGGGGACGAAGGCTATCATGACCGCCAGGCGCCTCACGTACGCCTGAGGTCCCGGCTCTGGATCCAGTCCTCGGAAAGATGGTCGGCGATCGAGGATATGTACGTCGAAGCCGCCGATGCGAACCTGAAGCCACAGATCCTCGAAGGGATCGCGGCGCTTAAGAGATTTCCCGGCTATGCGTCCCGTGCGCCTCGCGAGTACGAGACCAAGGGCGTGCTCCTGCCGAAGATGATCGACGTCGACGTATCCAGGTACCGCAACGGGTTACTGGAGTTCGTTCGGGAGCGACTCGCTCCGGAGAGGATCGTCACAGGTATGGCGCAGCTGGAACTGGCGCCCGACGGGTTGAGGTTTTACTCCGGCGGATCTCCGAGAACGGCTCGGCTGCGCGACGGGATCATCGTCTTCTGGACACCTAGGCTCTCACGCTGGGTTTTGTCCCAGGCCAAGAGACTTGAAGTCAAACCGTTGCTCCCTAGGGGAGTTCGGCTCTGGGAAGAGTGGTCGCTGGTCTCGCGGGAGAGCTTGGACCCATCGATCATCGGAGGCTTCGAGGACATGACCGTGGTCGCCGAAGTGGAAGGGGCGCCGAACCTGGAGGTGGCCCCTCTCGCGCGACTGGCCGTCTTCAAGCCGGGGCCGCTGATCCCGGTGGAATCGAGCCGCGGCGTCGCTTCACTGGGCGAGACTCATTGGGCGTCGTCTGACTCCTTCGCGTCGCTCTCCAGGTTGTGCAACGGATTCCTTGGATGGGAGAAGTTTTCCGTGCGCTCCATGAAGCCTCGCGCAATCTTCGAATGGCAGAAAGAGCAGCACTGGCAGCTTTTTCAGGGTTCATACCGCGCCGAGGTGGTTTGCGGATGCGATGGCCCATTGACCAAGGTGCTGAGGCGCGCGCGCCAGGCCAGTGAGCGGATGCTTGACTCCGGGAGGCTCAGTCTATGAGCTTTACCGTTCACGACGGAAAGTTCGATCTGGTGATCGTCGCGGGTCCTCGGGTTGAGCCTTGGCCTTCGGCGGGAGTACGCGCGCTTTCGACTTTGTCGGCGGAGATGGGACTCACCGTGGGCGTGATCGGAGGCGATACGATCGTGGGCCGTGGCGTTCTCCCTTTGCCCGATACCGGAGGCCTGGTTTTCGCCGAGGATGCGCAGAACCGGATCCATCGATTTCGAGCGCGGGCCGTGGTTCGCCTGGTTCCGCAGTCCTATTTGCCGGATCCTTTCGAAGGCTGGCGCTCGCAAGGGCTGGTCCCGTTGCCGACCGCCCTCAGGCTGCGCGAAGAAGGCGCCGTGGATTGGTCCCAGACTGTCGTGATCCTGGGAACGGGAAACAAAGCGCTGCGGTTCGGGTCTTCGATCCTGGAAGCCGGCGCTCGCGAAGTGGTTTGCGTCGAGAGCTATGCCCAGTGGGGAGCAAAGAGAATCGCGGGCTGGGAAGTCGAGCGTCGCCGGTTCGAGGCGCTTGGAGGAAAGATCATCGAAGCCAACCCGATTCGCCTGACTCAGAAATCGCCGGGACTTTGGGAGTTTCGAGTGGAGGACGTCAGGGGTGTCCGGGTTTATGAGACTTCACGCGTGGTTTCGGCCGGGCCTTTCCGGGATCTGCCGGGGGTCAGGGAGTATCCGCCAGGCTCCTACCTCTTCGAGCTCGAGCAAACCGCGGCGCAGAGACCCGCTGAAGATATCGAAGGATGGACCCTGGAGGAGGAGCGGGGGAGAGCGCTCGCCGTCAAGATCATCAAAGCCCTGATTACCGAGCTCGGACCCCGAAGGGAGAAGCTCGAAAAGATCTCCCGGAGGACTCGAGCCCGGCTTCGAAGGCACGAGCGTCATCGAGAGTTGCCTTTCACTCCCGCTTATCAGGGTAAGTGGATCGCCGCGGCGGACCTGAAGGAGATAAAAGCGTTCAGCGGAGTTCCGAAAAACGAGCTCAAACAGCGTCAGGTCGCTTCGATCGAGTGTTTAGAGGATATTTCCTGCGATCTTTGCGAACGGGCTTGCCCCGAGCAGGCGATCGACCTGAACCGGAAGCACGATCAGATTCTCAAAGAGGTCGATTGCACCGGATGCGGCAAGTGCGTGTCGGCATGTCCCTCGGGCTCCATCCTGCTTCTGCAGGAGAAAGAGGGACAATCGCATTGCAAGATCACCTTGCCGTGGAGGGGTGAGATCCCTTGGAAGCAGGGCGAGCTAGCCACGCTCGTCAATCGAAGAGGAGAGACGCTCGGTTCCGGGCGAATCGCTCAGATCCAGAATGAAGCGGAAACGGATTCGCCGATTCAACTGGTGCAGGTCGATGTGCCGACTCATCTCACGTTCGAAGCCCGGGGCCTCAGGCGAGTGAAGCCTCAGCAAAAAGGCGGCGAGGAGTTCGCCGCGTTGATCGAAGAGTCCGGGAAGCGCGAGAAGGAAAAGGTCGAGATCACTCTCAACGGCGAGAAGAGGCTGGTCCGGGACCGGGTGTCCTTGACCACCGCGCTCTACGAGGTGGGGCAGAACAGGCCTGAGGATTCGCTCTACTGTCCGGATGGCGGGTGCGGGCTTTGCTCGGTTTCAGTCGATGGAGTGAAGAAGCTGGCTTGTCAGAGCACGGTTCATCGCCGCATGGCGATTCGCTTGGAAAGCAGGGAAAACCGCAGTCGCGAGCACTCCGCGGCCGCGTCGATTCCTTCTTCTCCCCGCCCAGAAGCTGCAGGCGAGGCGATGCTCTGCCCCTGCGTCGGCGTGAGCCGGGATCAGGTGGTCGAGAGGTTGCGTCAGGGCAAGATCCAATCCCCCGAGGCGTTACTGGCGGTGACGCACGTCGGAGAGGGGAAATGCCATGGCCAGCTTTGCATGGGCGCTTTTCGGCGCCTGCTCTCCGAAGAGGGCTTGGATGTCACCCAATGGATTGACTGGAGGTTCCCGCAGGCCGAGTGGTCGTTGACTCCGGTCTCCCGCGACTAAGGTTGGATCGTCGACTTTTCGGAAGATCCCGATTCGGGCGTTTGAGAGGGACTATCGATGCGGGCTCGGTCCACGTAACCGATTTCTTCCAGAAACGCCTCGATCTTGTGATTGGTCAGGTCCGGAAGATCCATCTGTGGGCAGTGGCTGCCGTGTTGGATGACTTCGAGCCGGCTATTGGGAATCAGCTGATGCATGAGCTCCTGCTGACTGAGCGGGATAGCGTAGTCCTTCTCGCCCGCGATGATCAGGGTAGGTGCTTGGATCGTGTGTAGCCAGGAAGTCGCGTCGAAGCTGTCGTAGCTCTGGATGAGATGAATCAGGATTCTCGGATCCAGGTCGGCTACCTGGTTGATGTAAAGTTCCACATCCTCGGCGGGTGTGAGATGCGGATTGAAGCCCACTAACCCGATCAGGTTCCGCACGATGGGGTTGTTCTTCTGGAGCTTCCAAAACAGGTTTACCAGCTGAGGGCTCCGGGCATAGAGCTTGTTGAGGAGCTTGAAGCCCGTGTCGAACGCGTTCACGTTGAACAGGGTCTCGAGCGGGCGCGTAGCGGTGCCGTTGGCGAGGACCATGCCTGCCACGCGTTCGGGCTGCTGGCGGTAAAATTCCAGGACGACGTTGACCCCCATGCTATGGCCGAGCAAGACCGCATCCTTGATCCCCAGCTCGTCGAGTAGCACGCCGAGATCGCGCCCGATGTTCTCGAGCGTGAGCGACTCGAGGTTCTCGGGGGTGTCGGAGTTCTGGTGGCCGCGGTAATCGAACCAGACGGCCTGATGGGTACGTTGAAAGTGCTCGATCTGGTAAGTCCAGTGAAGGCTGGAGCAGACCAGTCCGTAACAAAACACCAGCGGCTTGCCTTTGCCTTCGATGCTGTAAAAAAGCTTTGTCCCATCGAAACTCTTGAAATAGCCGTGGGTCACCGGTGCGCGCTCCGTCCCGCGCAGGCGATCGGCATAACTCTTCTTGCGGGCGCCGGGAGGGCGGGGTTTGGCTGGCGTGATGTTCTGCATCTGAATGTGTTTTCTACCAGGAATGGAGACCCTACAGCAAGCTCGCCTTATTCGGGGATCGGTTCTCGCTTGGGTACTTTGAGCATGCTTTCGCAAACGGTCGCGAAGGCCTGTCGAGTTTTGTCGTCGGACTGCCGGTAGGCATCGTAAAGCCGCCTCATGAATACATAGTCCTCAGGGGCGACGACCAGCTGATTCTGAGTGCTCGCAGCCGACTCAGTCGAAAGCAGATCGGGCTTCCCAACGCGTCCCGACAACTTCAATGCATATTCTTTCTCGAGTAATGAAAGAAGTTCTTCCTCCGAAACAAGCAGCGC
>CAYNDM010000012.1:2207-4892 GCA_964395265.1 uncultured Bacteriovoracaceae bacterium | reverse complement strand
CTGCGCAGCAGGCCTGGCTGCCCGTGGTCGCGACGGCGGAAGGGGCGTCACGCCACGCTCCACGTTTGAAATGAACTGAGTTGTTACTGGTGGATCAAAAAGCAGGCCCAAGGCTCTTTGCGAAAGTCCTAAAGACTCTCGCCTCTGCCTGATAAAGCCGCCTACGAGTTTGGGTTGCTTGGTTTGATCAACCATATCCTTTAAATATTAACGCATTGTGTTAATTTAGTCAATTCGCTCAACTGGAGTCATTAAATCCGGAAAATCGGGTCAAAATCTCAATATTTTCAGTAGAAATATGCTGCCACGCCTGAATCTGGGGCCTCCACCTTTGCAGATCGGGGCGGCTGTGACTAGATAGAGGAGATGAAGACGTTCGCTTCGATAGGAGTGGTTCTGTCTATTCTCCTGAACTTCGCGTACTTGCCGGACGCCTCAGGTAAAATCGTTCTAAATAAATCCGCGCTTCAACGAGTCGATCCCCGCGACTTGCCTTCGTTGGTTCCGGATGGGAATTTAGGCGCATTCAAACTGGCGCTCAGCAGGCAAATCGCGGCTTGTCGGCGCAAGAATCAAAAGCAGGTCTTCTACTTCGGGAATCGCAAGGTCAAACTCAAGCAGTATTGCACTCGGACGCTGAAAGAGATGCTGAAGATCGCGCGGACAAGCGCCGACTTCGAGGGGTTTCTCGCTCGGGCGAGGGCGCGGTTTCATTGGTACCGCTCGCTGGGCGGTGATGGCCAGGGAGCGGTGCGGTTCACGGGGTATCACTTCCCGAGTCTCGAAGCTTCCCTGAGGCAGGACGACGAATTCCGCTATCCGATTTATCGCAAGCCTGACGATCTGGTGAAGGTCACGGTGGATGGACGCGAAGTTTGGAGAAGAAGGCAAGCGGACGGAACCCTGAGCCGATATTTCAATAGGAGAGAGATCGACTTCGAAGGAAAGCTCTCCGGGCAGGGTTATGAGATCGCCTACGCCAAGGATCTGCTGAGCGTGTTTTTGCTGCATATTCAAGGGGCAGGCGCCCTGGTTCTCCCGAATGAAAAGGGCCAGGGCAAAAAAGGCCGGAGCGGCAGGATGATCCTGAACTACGCGGCCCAGAACGGTCATTCCTATGTGAGTCTGGCCAAAGTGATGAAGGAAAAGGGGATTCCCGCCGAATACCTTACGATTCCGGGAATGCGTCGCTACTTCGCCGCGAACCCTTCCGAGCTTCCTGGACTGCTTTCTGAAAACCCAAGTTACGTCTTTTTCAAGGAGTCCTCCGAAGGCCCTTACGGGTTGGACGATGTCGTGCTTTCAGACGGTCATTCGGTGGCGATCGATACCCGGGTGTTTCCTTTGGGCGCGGTTGCATTCTTCGAAACGACCCGCCCGCGATCCCCGGCTTCGCAGGAGATCGAGTGGGTACCGTTTTCGCGGCTGGCGGTGGCCCAGGACACCGGCGGAGCGATCGTGGGCGCGGGCCGCGTGGACATCTATTGGGGCGAGGATGAGTACGCCGAGTTTGCGGCAGGCACGATGAATCAGCCAGGAAGGCTGTATTTCGCTCTCCTTCCATGAGTTTCCGTGAGATCGGGCCAGGGCTCTGTCCTCTCCTTCGGACCATCCAGAAGCATTTGATGTGCGTCTCGTTTTATGTTAGCGCTATGCGTCATCACGAGGAGTATTTTATGAAATCGGTGAACTTTCAGTTTGGAATGTCTGTAGTCCTGCTTTTCTCAGGAAGCGCGATGGCGCAGTCGCTGAAGCCGGTGACCCCCGGGACTTTGGCCGAGGAAATCGCGGATACGGCTAATGATATTTTTAACGTGTTCAACGTGAATGCGGGCGATTACGAGTACAAAATCGTTTCGATGGATTCGCCTCTCAACGGAGACATCAGCACGACGACTATGGTTCTCGTCGGAGAATCAGTCGGAGGCCCAGCGGGATACGAGGCAGCGTTCGTGCTCACCCCTCACGATCAGATCACTTCGGTTCACGGGGCATCGCGCTCAGGCAACGGAGTTTCGCTGAAAGTCCTGGATTCCTCATTCAATAGCAAGAACATCCGCATCAAGTACGATCCAGTGGCTCGAGCGCTCCAGATTCTCTGAGTTTTCTTTGCGCGGAATTTTGAGGCGGAAAGCGCCAGGGAAGGTGACTCCTCGCCCCTTCGATCTTGTTTCCAGTGGGATCCCGAAACCAGTCCTAGGAAGTTTTCAATCTCTCGAACTGGATCGTTCCTTCTCTCTGAAAATACTTTCGCAGAGGCAAATGCTCAGGCAGCTCCAGATTGGGGTCCATCCTCAGAAGCGCGCTCGCGTCGTCGCGCGCCTTGAGCAACCACTCCCGATCCCTGACCAGATTGGCCAGCCTGAAGGGCAGGCCGCCCGATTGCCGGGTTCCGAGGAATTCGCCGGGACCGCGGATCTCGAGGTCCGCCTCAGAGATCTTGAAGCCGTCATTGGTCTTTTCCAGCACTTCGAGCCGATGCGCGGTCGTTTCTCCCATCCGACCGGCCGCGAAGAGATAGCAATAGGACTGCTTGCTTCCCCGGCCGACGCGCCCGCGAAGCTGGTGAAGCTGGGAAAGGCCGAAGCGCTCGGCATGCTCGATCACCATGACCGTGGCGTTCGGGACGTCGACGCCCACTTCGACCACGGTCGTGGAGACTAGGATCTGGCTCTCGTTTCTTTG
>CAYNDM010000012.1:0-2197 GCA_964395265.1 uncultured Bacteriovoracaceae bacterium | reverse complement strand
CTTTGAAAGCTCTCCATGACCGAGGCCTTCTCATCGGCTTTCATCCGCCCGTGGAGCAGCCCCACTTTGAACTCGGGAAAAACCTCCGAGGCCAGGCGTTCGGCCTCAGCGATCGCCGACTTGAGCTCGGTGAAACCCTCCGCCTCGCTTTCACTCACCAGCGGATAAATGAAGTAGGCTTGATGGCCCTTTTTCAGCTCGTCGCGGATCTTCTCAAACGCGAGGCCCTTGGCGTCCCCCCGGACCACGCGGGTCTCGACGGGCGTGCGCCCCGGCGGCAACTCACGGATCGATGAAACAGACAGATCGCCGTAAGCGGTAAGCGCCAGCGTGCGGGGAATAGGGGTAGCGGTCAGGATCAGCGTGTGCGGAAAGACTCGCGTCTGCGTGCGAGGATCCAGGCGGATGCCTTTTTTCCGGAGGGTTCGTCGTTGCTCGACTCCGAAACGATGCTGCTCGTCGATGAGGACGTAGCTGAGGTTCTTGAACACTACCGGCTCCTCGATCAATGCGTGCGTGCCGATCAGCAGGACGGGCTCGCCCGAGCCGATGCGCGAGAGGATCTCGCTGCGTTCCGAGGCGCTGGTCTTTCCGGTGAGGAGAAGGGCGTTCAGCTTGCCTTTGAAGAGCGCCTTGGTGTTCTTCAAATGCTGTTCCGCCAGGATCTCGGTCGGCGCCATCAGCGCTGCCTGATATCCCTCTGCCAGAACCATCCCTGCCGTCAGGAGCGCGACCGCGGTCTTACCGGATCCCACGTCTCCTTGGATGAGGCGGTTCATCGGATGGCCTTGCGACAAGTCAGCCGAGATTTCGTCGACAGCGGCGCGTTGGTCGCGAGTCAGCTCGAACGGAAGAGTCTTGGTCAAGTCTTCCAACGCTTCTCGTCCTCCGGCATTTCCGATGACCGGGGCCTGCTCGCGCTCCATGCGAAGCCGCTGCCTGAGCACCAGGTACTCGAATTTGAAAAACTCCTCGTATACCAGCCGCCAGTGCGCAGGGGTGTTGAACTCGATCAGGTCGGAGATCTTGACAGGGTCCGAGCCGAGCGTCTCCTCCGGGAAGTGAATGGAGCGGATCGCCTCGCTGAGTTTCGGCAGGCCGTAGCGTTTGAGGAGCTGGTCGGGGAGATCCTCGATCACGCTCCCGGAGAATTTCTCCAGCGCATCCCAGAGAATTTTCCTAAAGGCCCGGCTGGGAACCCCCTCGAGCTCCGTGTAGATCGGCACGATCCGGCCCACGTGCGCCGCCGCCGCGCCCGATTGCTCCCAGTTGATCTCGGGGTGAACGATCTCCGGGCGATTCATGAAGAACTTCACCGGCCCAGTGGCCACGATCGAGGTACCGGGCGCGAATTTCTCAGCCATACCCCTGGGGGCGTGGAACCATTTGAGAGTGAGATAGCCGCTCGAGTCTTTGCAGCGGACTTCGAGCATGGAAGTTCTGCGATTGCGAAGCGGGATTTTCCGCGAACCCGTAACTTCGACCGCGACCGTCGCGGTCGTGCCGTCCGCGAGCTCGGACACCTGAAGCAATCGTGTGCGATCCTCGTAAGCTCTCGGGAAAAAAGTCAGCAGATCCTTGATCGTGTGGATATTGCGACTGGCGAAGAGAGCGCCCAGTCGCGGACCGACGCCCTTGGCGAATTGGACGGGGGTCTCCAAGCCCGTAGCGACGGCTTGCTGCTTTCTGTTCGCGCCAGTTCGGGCGGCTGGAAAGCTCTGCTTATTCGTAACGGATCTCGATGACTTCGTAGTGAACTTGTCCCTTGGGAGCATGGACGACCACTTCATCTCCCTCGCTCTTGCCAATCAATGCGCGCGCGATGGGAGACGTCACGCCGATTTTCCCGCTTTTCACGTCAGCTTCGTCGACGCCGACGATCTGGTACGTGACTTCCTTCCCGGTTTCCTGTTCGGAAAGCACCACGGTAGCCCCAAAAACGACTTTATCGGACTCGATCGCGGAGGGATCGATGACCTGGGCTTTGGCAAGCTTTCCGTTGATTTCCATGATCCGGCCTTCGATGAAGCTTTGCCTTTCTTTAGCCGCCGAGTAATCCGCGTTCTCGGAGAGATCGCCATGACCCCGCGCGATCTCGATGGCCTTGACGACTGCCGGACGGTCTACGGTCATCAGCTTCTTGAGCTCTTCGTCCAACATCCGCTTTCCATGCACTGTCATCGGGATCTTGTCTTCA
>CAYNDM010000011.1:17508-23473 GCA_964395265.1 uncultured Bacteriovoracaceae bacterium | reverse complement strand
AGTACAAGCTGCCGCTTCATGTCCGCTCAAGCTTTGATCCGGTGGAGGGTACACGGGTGGTTTCAGCAGAAGATTTGGGTCCTACGATGGAGCAGGTGGTGGTCGCTGGCGTGGCGGCCGATACCGCGCAGGTCAAGCTCACGCTGCAAAACGTGCCGTATAGCCCCGACGTCGCATCAAAGATCTTCGGCGCGCTTTCGGACGCATCGATCGTGGTCGACGTGATCGTGATGGATGTCCCTTCGAACGGGAAGCTCACCGTGAGCTTCACAGTGGGTAAGTCGGATTTCATGGGGGCGCAACGGGTGCTCGAGGACCTGAAAAAGGGCGAATTCGCCGAGATGCGTATCGTCGACGAGCAGGATCTCGCCAAAGTCAGCATCGTGGGCGTGGGCATGCAGCATCACCCGGGGGTGGCTTCGAAGATGTTCGCCATCCTGGCCGATGCGGGGATCGACATCAAATTGATCACGACCTCCGAGATCAAGGTTTCTTGCCTGATCAGCGCTTCACTCGCCAAAAAAGCGGTGGAGAGCCTGCACCGAGGGTTCGAGCTCCAGAAGGTGGAGTGACCACTCTTCGCGTCTTTTCAGAAAGGAAGCTGGCCCAGGTTCAAAGCGGTAAACAGCTCTCCCACGCCGCCGCGCGATCTGTTGAACCCATGATGGTACTGCAAGCTCACGTTGAGCGGGATTCGAACGAATAGTGTCATCGCAAGCTCGATTCCGCCTCCCGCCGCGGGGAGCGTGACCTTGGAAGCGCTCGAGGGAAACCAGGCTGTCTCCCCGAAAACCAGCCCGGAGAGATGCTCGAGATAGACTGGGTCCGTGCCCAGGCCTCGATAAATCCGCCAGATCGGAAAGCGGTAGTCCAGCGAGCCCACGACCGCGGATCGCGAAGCGTAGGCCCGATCGGGGTAGCCCCGCAACGAACGCTCATCGAAAGCGTCCGAAGGTAAAATCCCCAGCGTGCTCGATTTTACCCGAACCACGGCGTTGGCTTCGCTGAAGGTGAGCGACGTCCGGGTGGTCCAGACCGCTTTCACGGCCGGAACCAGCACCGAATGGGCGGTGATCGGAAGGTGCTCGCGATCGATCAGGAGGAGCTTGTAGCTGTCGGCCGACCCGCCGTACCACTTCACGCCCGCTTTCGTGATCCTTCCTCGCTCCGTGGTGACTCCCAGCCTGGAAGATTCAGTATCCGCGAAACCGATGCTGAAATGGGCGGTGGGGATGAAACCCGAGTTGCCGACTGACCGGTCGCTCACGCCGGGAAGGAAGTAGCGCTCCCGCTCGGTGCTGAAGCCGATGGAAGGAGTCAGCGAGGAGAAGGTCCAGACGAAGGGGTACGAGAGCGTGGCCGCGTAATCGCTCTTTCGGGAATAAGAGAGCAATCCGCCGCCGTCGAATGTCCATTCATTGGAGACTTCGCTCGCCGAGAGCTGAAGCGTGGGCCCGAAGGACCGGTTCCAGTAGGTCGCTGACCAGTTGCCGTTTCGGGTGGCGGTATCGAAGTAGGCGTAGCCCAGGTATTGATGGTAGTTCAGGGTGTCGAACCCGAGGATCGCGCCCCCGATATTCCAATGGTTGCCGCCTGTCACGAAGGGCGCCCAACCGCGAGGCCAGATGCTTGGAAAGATCGAGTAGTCCTTGACCTGGTACCGGGACCCGTCGTCGCCGTCGGCCGCGCCGGGATGGGGCGCGGGCGCTGGAGGAGGCGAGACCGTGACAGCGTTCGTATCGATGGGCGAATCCGAGAGGCGAATGCTGGCGATGTCCCAGCCATCCATCGAGAACACGCTCGCGAAAACTTCTTCACCGGACCCGAACGCGGGATACCAGATCCCCGTCGTGACGTTGGTCACCTGCGCGTGGTCGCCGTTCGCGGAGTAACGGAAGATATTGTCCACTCCGCTGCGATCCGATACGAAGTACAGCCGCCCGCTCTCGTCGAACGCGGGAAAGCGATTGTGTTTGCCGTCGCTGACCAGCAGCTTCTGCGCTCGGGTTTCGAGATCCAGCGCGATCAGGTCCTGACCGTTCTTTCCGTTGATGTGGAGCGAGAACACGAGCGAATTGCCATCGCGCGAGAACTTGGGGTGGGCCGCGCGGTCGAAGCCTTTGGGCCAGTACACGCGCGTGACTTCGCCCAGCTCGTATCTGCCGCTCTCGTTCTTTTCGAGCGCCGCAATCCCGACACCGGTGCGTCCCTGGGCGCTGAGCGTGAAGGCGATCCGCTTCCCGTCCGGCGAAACATCGGGGTCGCGCGCCCGAAGCCCGTCGCTCAGAAAATAGACGCGATCCTTCTCCGCGTCGTAGGCGGCCAGGTCACTGAAAATGCCGTAGAGATTCTTTCGGTCCAGGGTGCTGAAGAACGCGGTCTTTGAATCCGGGGAGAAGGCCACGCTGATGCCTCGGGCCTTGTCCGTGATCCTCCTCTCTTCGCCCGATTTCAGGTCCCTGAAGTAGAGGCCGCCTCGCTGGCGATCGAGGCTGTCCATCGTGTACGCGAGCCAGCGCTTGTCGGGCGAGACGGACGCTCCGAACGCGGAGTAGCTGCGATGGGTCAGCCTCTTCATTTTGGTCAGGGGCTGGGACTTGATTCTCTTGAGGTCGCGATCCATGCGCTCCCGGGTCTGGACGATGAAGTCGGCCCAATGCCGATACCAGTCCTTGCCGGTGATGTTCTCCACGTTTCCGTTGATGAAGTAAGGGACTCGGGCGCCGGATCGAAGCGAGATCAAGCCGAGCGCATCGTCGCCATCCCGGACGGGATCCCGGTTGTCGGCGGTCATCCCGTTGAATTTCTGCCGCGCTACCTGGTTCATGAGCTGATAGCCGAAGAGATAGGGGATCTCTCCGCCGGGATAGAAAGGCGAATCGCCGTTGATGCGATCCAGGGGGACATGGCGCTCCTTCCCCAGCGCCTTGTTCTCGACGGCGGATCGGAGCACCATTTCGTAATAGGGGCTTCGTCCCCTTCCGCCCTTGGAGTAGCGGGTTTCCATGTAGACGGCGAGGCCTTCGATCATCCACGAGGGCCAGGCGGAGTTCGGAAGGAGCACGTCCTTGAACACGTATCGGGCCAGATCGTAGAGGCCGATGGTCGTGTCCATGTTGACGTAGTGAGTGTACTCGTGGATCGCCAAAAGCCGTAGCCAGTCGTCGTAGTAAGCGGTCGAGAACCAGGGGTCTGGAGGAGTGGCATAGAGAAGGATGCCAAGTCTCTGCAACGGACTCGCCATGCCGTTGGCTTGATCGGCATTGTCGATCACATAGACCTGCGTGCGCCCCCGGGGCGTCCATTTGAGATGAGGCGTCAGCAGGCGATGCGCCTCTTCCAGATGGACTGCCGCTTTGCGGGCGATGTCTTCGAGCTCCGCGGGAAAGGTGACCCGGAAGTGCTCGGATTCGAGCGTTTTCCAATCGAGATACGGAGAAAGACCGAATTCATCGCCGATCCCCTGGGCGTGGGCCGGAGACGCGAGGAACGGGGCCGCGTTGCCCGCGAGCGAAAGAGCCCCGGCCATGACGGCGGTCGCAAGCGCGCGATTCATCTCGAGTGATCGACGCTTCGCGAGCCCTCTGTTCGTTGCGAGCGTCCTATTCGTCGAATGAGGAGATCTTGAGCACCCCGCCGCGACCTCCTTGCGCGAATCGAACCTGCAATCCTTCTTTTGCGTGAATCTTCTTAAGTAGTCCAAGCGCAGTGAATCCATTCCCTGTTTGTATAACGCTAGTGATCCGGCCGACCTCGACTGGGGGCTCGGCATCGTTGGTGACGACGCTCCCGATCTGAGGCGTCGGCCCCTCTCCTTCAAGAAGCGTCAGCCTGCGCGCGGGAGAGCCAATCGAGATGATTCGCTCGATGACTTCCTGCCCGGGGTAGCAGCCCTTGTTCTCTGAAATTCCACCTCTCAACCCGATCTCCAGCGGAATCGTCGCGTCGGTGATCTCGCGGTCGATTCTCGGGCTCATGGCAAGGATACGCCAGCGATCGAGCTCCTCAGAGCCGACCTGAGATGCGTCTTGAAAGCATCGGTCCAGCCACTGCCTCAACCGCGCCGGCCTGCCCCAGGCGGTGATCCAAGGCTTTCCGAAGGATGAGTCCGATTGACGGCAAATCCGGATCTCCTGTTCGATGGCGATCGTCTCTCCTTGCGCCAGCAGCGGGATCCCCGAGTCGGGACGAACGAGCTCTTCCATTTTGTCAGCGAAGATCCAGACGCAGTCGAGCGCCTCGGTCGCATCGGTCAGCGCGAACTGCGCGGCGACCGTATATTGCTCGCTCGCTGCCAGAAGCTCCGTCCGCCAGCGCCCGTTCGAGCCCGCGTCGAGCGCGAACGCGAACTCGTCGGTTCCGTACCTCCAGAGGCGAAAATAGGAGCGGACCTTGCCCTGAGCCGTCAGAAAAAAGCCCGGCTTGCCCTGGCCCGGCTGGAGCGCCTTGGCGTTCACCGTGCTGAGGCGGTGGAGAAAGTCCTGCGCGTCCGGTCCTGCCAGGGTGATCCAGGCCCAGCTATAGGCTGAGCCGTCCGCCGGCTGGCCGGGTTTCGAGGGAAAATGAAGCTGCGCCATCGCCCTCTACATTACTCTGGCCTCCAGCCTCGGGGCAAGCGTTGGAGTTGTCAGATCGGGTGGATTCGGGCATAGCTACTCCTCATGCATCGTGACAAGACGCAGTTTGCGAAAGACATCAAGGAAAAGGACATCGTCAGCGCTCCGTTTTTGGTGAAGTTCAGCGCCGTGGCGGTCGACAAGAACGGCAAACCTTACATGAATCTGGTTCTCATGGACAAGAGCGGGGAGATCGAGGCCCGTCTCTGGGAGAATGTGACCGAAAACGTAGGACAGGTCGTCCGAGACGCCTTCGTTCAGGTCGATGGGAGGTGCCAGGGGTATCAGGGGCGGCGACAAGTGATCGTCAACCGGATCCAGGTCCTCCGCGAGGACGAAGTCGATGAAAAGCTTTTCGTCCCGGAAGGGACATTGGACGCCGAGGCGCTTTACCAGCAGCTTTTGGGCTACGTCGATTCGATGCAGGATCCTTATTATAAGGCTTTGGCTCAAGCCGTTCTTCGCGACGACCCCGAGATCGTGGATCGGGTAAAGCGCGCGCCCGCCGCCAAGTCGGTGCACCATGCCTACAAGACCGGCCTTCTGGAGCACGTGATTTCAATCACCGGGCTTCTCGACGCGATCTCCAGGCACTATGGCAAGATCCTCGATCGCGACCTGCTCTTCCTGGGTGGTTTCTTCCATGACATCGGCAAGATCTGGGAGTTGTCCTACGATCGAGTCACCGATTACACGACTGAGGGCAAGCTGATCGGCCACCTCGTGATGGGAGTCGAGCTGATCGAGAGAAAAGTACGCGAGCTCGAGAGCCAGCCGGGGCGCTTGCCGGGTCCTTTTCCAGAGGAGAAGCGGCTTCTGGTCAAGCACGTGATCCTCGCGCACCACGGCCTTCTCGAATACGGCTCGCCTAAGCGCCCGAAGTGCCTGGAGGCCTTGATCATCCATTACGTCGACGACCTGGACTCGAAGGTGAACGCGATCAAGACTTTCATCGAGCAGGACCTGACTCCGGGCAGATGGACGGCGCTCAACAAGATGTACGAGCGGTTCTTCTTCAAGCCGGACTGGGCAATCGACTCGCAGAAGCCGCCCGTTTGAGCAGAAGCGTTTACATGAGAGGTCGCGTCTCCTAGAATCCCTAGGAGATGAGACGGGCCGTCTTCATTTTATCTGTCTTGGGTTTCTTTGGCGCGGGAGTCGCGATCGGGCGATGGACTACCACGGCTTCATCGGCTCCGAGTTCCGCCGATTCGGGGTCGTCGGGAGCTCTGGCCGCCAAATCCCAGCTTGAGACTCTCACTGACGTCGAGATCGCTGAATACCACCGCTTGAAGGATCTCAGGCAGAAATACGAAAAGGCCGACGAGCTCCTGGGAAAAATGATGATG
>CAYNDM010000011.1:6157-17498 GCA_964395265.1 uncultured Bacteriovoracaceae bacterium | reverse complement strand
AAATGATGCTGATCCTGGTCGCGAATCTCGGGATGAGAATCTCTCCTGAAAACGCGCGGATCGCCGAGAATGCCTCTCGAGGCGTCCACTTGCCCGTCGGACGCGAATCCGAGCTTGCCGCCTTGCCCGAGGCTTCAAGCATTGCCGACGCGCCGCCTGCCCCTCCTGCTCTGGAGCCTCCCGCCCTGGCGTTTGAATCGACCGCGGGCGGCGAGAAACTCATTCAGACGGAACCGGCTTCTGATTCCGGAGGCGGGAATGGCCAAAGGAAGCGCAGCGAGGTCCGATTCGGCACGATCGAGCAGCGAAGACCGAAGTCCTGCGCGGGTCATTCGAACTGGTGGCTTACGGGCGAATCGCTTCGGGATTACAGGATCGGAACCGAGCCGGATCCCGCGCAGCGGGGCGGGATGATGGCCTATATCGAGGCATTGGATTCGGATCGCCGCCCCGGCCGCGCTCAGCTCGCGCATTGTGCCGAGGGCTCTTGGAGCCCGGGAGAGCGCGTACGGCTCACGGCCCGGATTCGAGCCGAGGGAGTTCGCGGGTACGCCAACCTTCATATCCGCGCTTTGGATTCGAATCGCAGGCTCATTCAAGACGCGAACACCAGGTTCTCGGGGACCTTCTCCTGGCGTCCAGTCCGCGTCGTGCTGGAATTGCCTGAGGGAACGGCGGAGGTCAATTACGGGATCACGCTCGAGAGCCAGGGCAAAGCCTGGATCAAGGGAGTGGTTTTCGAGCCGCTGGCCGCGGCTCCCTGACGCCCAGCTCGGCGAGCTCGCCTGAAGCTTCGGCGGAGAATTCACGGAAGGATTCAGGGGAGATTGAAAAGCTTCTTGGCGTTCGCCGTCGTGGCCGCCGCGACCTCTTCGACACTCAGTCCTTTGAGCTCCGCCAGCTTCATCGCCGTCAGCTTGACCATCGACGGCTCGCATTTCTTGCCTCGAAAAGGGATCGGAGCCAGGTAGGGAGAGTCGGTTTCGACCAGGAGCCGGTCGAGAGGAAAGGCGCGCGCGCACTCCCTCAAGCTTTCGGCGTTCTTGAATGTCAGGATGCCCGAGAAGGAGATGTAAAACCCGAGGTCCAGGCAAGCGTCTCCGAAAGCTTGTGTCCCGGTAAAACAATGGATTACGCCCGGAATCCGCGAGCCAGCGAGGTTGGCGGCGTAATCCTTCAGCGCCTCGAGCAGCTCGGGCTCGGCTTCGCGGCTATGGATCACGACCGGTAGGCCTACTTCGGACGCGATGCGGAGCTGGCGCTTCAGCACCTGAACCTGGATCTCGCGCGGGGAGTGGGCATAATGGTAGTCGAGCCCGATTTCGCCGATAGCCCGGCATTTGGGGTGCTTAGCCGCGTCGCGAAGCACCTGTTCATGCTCGTCCCGAAAGTCGATCGCGTCGTGCGGGTGCATGCCGACCGAGTGGTAAACGCCCTCGAATTGCTCCGAGAGCGAAACTACCTGTTCCAAGGTTTTCATGTCGGTACCGATCGTCATGAGCGTGCTGACCCCCTGCTCGCGAGCCTCGCGGATCAGGTCCTGAGCGGACTTGGGCGAGTAGTCGTAATTCAGGTGGCAGTGGCTATCGATCAGCTCCGGTAAAGCTTCGGCTGACATGGCTTGTGTGCCCTGCTAGCGCTGCGCCTGGTTCGCAAGCGTGTTGATCAGATCGGACCAGACGGGAAGCGGGGCCATTCCCTCCATCTTCTTTCCGTTGATGTAAAAGGTCGGCGTGGACTGGACTCCGAGCTGAACGCCTTCGCGGATGTCGCGGCCGATCGCCTCCTGGGTCTCGGGGGAGTCGATGCAGGCGCTCAGCTCCTGCTCGCTGATGCCTTCTTCCTCCGCGAACCGCCGGAGGCTTTCGCGATTCAGCTCTTTCTGATTCTCGAAGATTTTTTCGTAAACAGGTTTGAACTTGCCCTGTCGATGCGCGCAATGGGCGACCTTGGCCGCCTCGCAGGCCAGCGGATGCACGGACCTCTTCACCTCCGGGTTGCAAGCGGGGTCCAATGGAAAGTTCTTGAAGACCACCCGCACTTTGTCGGGAAAGCGGTTCATGACGTTGTTCATCATGATCGCGCCGAGACGGCAGAACGGGCACTGGAAATCGCTGAACTCCACGATCGTCACCGGAGCGTTCTCCGGACCCATGACGATGTCGCCAGGTCTCACGTCGACCGCGTAGTCGCGCGAGCTCATGACGCTGTTGTACATGTCGTTCATATGCGAACGGGTGATCTTCATCTGATCGCTCGAATTGCGCAGTACGATCATTACGAAAAGGGAGATGAGCGCGACCACCCCCCCGGTTCTCCACCGTGAGAAGTCCATGACTGCTTTGGGTTCCTCGGGCCGGATCGAGATCACGATCCCGAAGAGTGTCAGGGCGACGGCATCCGTCAGCAGGCAAAAGAGGCAGAACGTCTTCAACGAGCCCACCATGACGACGAAATAGAAAACGGTCATGAGGGCGGCGAAACCGGTCATCGCCAAAGCGACTTCACGGCCTCCACGGCGCCAAGAGGGGTCCCGTAGAATGAGCGATACGAAGAAGATGGCGAGAAACCAGCCGGCGGCGAAACTCGAAAGCGGAATGCCGGCGA
Source organism: uncultured Bacteriovoracaceae bacterium (assembly GCA_964395265.1). GTDB lineage: Bacteria > Bdellovibrionota > UBA1018 > UBA1018 > UBA1018 > CAYNDM01. The sequence continues at coordinate 14,891 of CAYNDM010000011.1, read as the reverse complement.
TGAGCTCCGCCCAAGGGCTGGCCATGACCGCGTCGCAGTTCATCGCCTCGCCCAGGTTGCAGATGGACTTGAATGCACCCGTGCCGCTTCGGATCTGGTAGAAGAGATAGCTCTGATAAGCGGAGATGCCGACCCCGATCAACGAGATGATCGAAATCAAGGTCAAGCGGGCGGATGCATTTTGGCTCGGCTTCGTTGTGTTCATGGGTTCAGGGTCCTTCCCATCAGTTTATCGTTACATCTATTTGGGTAGCACGAGCAATTGGGCTTTGCTAGCTTGGAACCTATGGCTATTTCCTCGCTGGAGCTTTCCTGGATCGCCGGGAGAGGATCGATTCGCGCGCTCGCGCTCGTCTGCGCTGGGATGATCGCCGCTGGGATGATCGCCGCGTCAGGCTGCACTCGCCAGAACCGGGTCGAGACGGGGTCGGCGACGATTCAAGTGCAGCTCTGGAACGATCCGGTCACTCTCGATCCGAGCATGGCCGAAGACGTCGTTTCGATGCGCGTGCTGAACAATACGATGGATGGCCTACTCGGCTACGACGGCGAAGGGAAGGTCCAGAACCTTCTCGCCGAGTCTTTTACGGTCAGCCCTGACGGGAAACGGTATGAGTTCACCCTGAGGAAGGGAGCGGCCTGGTCGGACGGCCGCTTGGTCTCCGCCGGTGATTTCGTTTTCGGAATGAGACGGGTGCTCATGCCTGAGACAGGGGCCAAGCTCTCGCATTTCCTCTTTCCCATCCGTGGGGCGCGCGAGCTGAATGCCGGGAAGGCGAAGCCCGAGTCCCTGGGAGTTTTCGAGAAGGATGGAAAGCTCGTGATCGAGCTCGTTCGCCCGGTCTCGTACTTTCCCGAGATCCTGTGTTTGACGGTCGCGATGCCGATTCGCGAGGATTTCCTGGCCGCCCAGCAGGGACGGTGGGATCGCGAGGCGCCAGTCACAGGTCCCTATCGCATTCGGAGGCAGACTCCCGATCAAGAGCTCCTGCTGGAGCCGAATCCGAAATATTGGCGCAAGGTTCCAGCTCATTCTGTTCTCCTGAGGATCGTTCGGGACGACTCCACGTCCGTGAATCTTTTCGAGAACGGCAAACTCGACATCCTGACGCGGGTCCCGACCCTCGATTACAAGCGGCTCAAGGAGATGGGCGTCGTTCACACGGATCCTTTTCTGGCGACCTATTACATCGCGTTCAACGTCAGGAAAGGTCCGTTCGCCGACCGCGAACTCCGGCGCGCGGTAGCCGGGGCGATCCGTAAGGATGAGATCGTGGCAGCGGTCGAAACTCCGGAAATCCCGGCTAGAAGCTGGATTCCTCCCGGTCTCGATGGCTACCTCGCTTTCGAAGGGCCCGATGCGGCCTTGAGCGCGACGGCGTCGCGGATGAAGGCGCGTTTGGCGAAAGAGGGACCGCTTTCGGCCGTAGCCGCCTTCGATGCCTCGGAACGCAACACGACGGTGATGTCGAAGGTTCAACAGGACCTGAAAGCCCATCTAGGGATTTCGCTCCAGCTCGAAAGCCGGGATTGGAAAGCGCATATCCGCCGGATCACGACCGAGGCTCCTCCGATCTATCGGTTCGGCTGGCTCTCTCCCTTCCGTGACCCGGTTCCTCACCTCCAGGTTTTCACTTCAGGCAATGCGAATAACTACACGGGCTGGACGAACCCACGATACGACCGCCTGGTCAGCGATATCGAGACGCTTTCGGCGGGTTCTGAGAGGACGGCGAAGATCCTCGAAGCGCAGAAACTGCTGGTCGAGGACGAGGTGCCCGTGGTTCCGATCTACCATTACGTCCAGAGCCACGCTGTTTCGAAACGCATCGGGAATTTCAGAGTGAACCCTCTGGGAATCGTGGTTTTCGACGAGCTCGAGATCAAGCAAAGCCCGTGATCCGCGGGCCTCAGTCCGCGGCGGCCGAAGACCTGGCGCGAAAGATCAGCCAAACGCCGATCAGAATGGCAGGGACACTCAGAAGCTGGCCCATGTTCAGCGGAAGCGAGGCTTCGAACTCGACCTGATTCTCTTTGATGAACTCGATCAGGAACCGGGCGCTGAAAACCAGGGTCAGGTAGCTTCCGAAGATCGTCCCTGGTTTTTTTTCAAGGTGCCGCTTCCAGTAAAAGCGGTGCAGGATGCCGAAGATGCCAATGTAAGCCAAGCACTCGTAGAGCTGCGCGGGATGGCGAGGGATCGCGTCGACCCGCTCGAATACGAAGGCCCAAGGAACCTTCGTCGGCTCGCCGACGATCTCGGAATTGAAAAGATTGCCCAGGCGGATGAACGCTCCCGCGATGGCCGCGGAGATCGAAAGGCGGTCCAAGAGCCACATGAATCCCAGTTCCGGGAACTTCTTGGAGTAATAGTAGAGAGAGAGGATCACGCCGATCATGGCGCCGTGGCTGGCGAGGCCCCCTTCCCAGATCTTGAGAATGCGCACGGGATCGCTGAAATAGTGCTCCGGTTCGTAGAAGAACACATGCCCCAACCGGGCTCCCAGGATCGTTCCAATGCCGAGATATAGGAGGATGCGGTCGACATGCGCCAAGGACACCTTCTCCCTGAAGGCGATCCGCTTGAACACGTGATAGCCGGCGACGAACCCCAAGGCGAAGAGAAGCCCGTACCATCGTGGGGCCAGCGGCCCGAGCGTGAAGATCTCCGGCGAAGGGTCCCAGTGAATCATTCCGTCCTCCTCATGATGATCGACCATTGGCGGGTGCCCGTGCCTTCTCTTCGGTAACTGAAGTACAGCGGGCTCTCGCCTTCGAAGCTGCACATCGTGCACGCTCTTGGCAGTTCCACCTCGGCGAACCCGATGGCCCTTAGTTCCGCGGCATTGATGGCCGGGAGGTCCAGGATCCGGCTGCGAGGAGAGACGAGATCCGAGGGATGATCCGGGAACTGGCGGACGAACTCGGAAGCAAGTTCCTGGCTGACTTCGTAACAGCAAGGGCCGATCGCGGGGCCAATCGCCGCGACCCACTCCGAAGGGGAGTGATCTAGGGATTCCAAGCGGCGCCAAGTCTCGCGCAGAATGCGCGCCAGAGTGCCTCTCCAGCCCGCGTGAATGCAAGCCACGGCCTTTCCTGAGCGGTGGGCCATCAGCACGGGCACGCAATCGGCGGTGACGACGGCGATCGGAAGTCCGGGCTTCTCGGTGATCAACGCATCGACCTCGCCGCAGGCCTGCTTCGGCGATTCGACCAGGGCCACCGCGGTTCCGTGAACCTGCTTCCACTCCGGCTTGCGTTCGCTCCACTCGAGCTCCGCAGCCAGAGGGAGCGGCTCTTCACGAGTGCCGAATCCATGAACGACGCCGGGAATCGAGGAGATCAGAGCGCTCTTCAGGAACATCATTCAGAGATATCGCCTCAGTGTCTCGAGAAGCAAGCGAAAGGCTTCGGGCGGCTCGGCCTCAAAGCGCAGTTTCTCGCCGGTAACGGGATGCTTGAATCCCAACACGCGGGCATGAAGCGCTTGGCCAGGCAGCATTCGAACCGCGTCTCGCACGTCGCGCGGTAGCGCGAGCCACTTGTGCTGCCTCTCGCTCGGAGTGCCGTAAACCGGGTCTCCCAGCAGGGAGTGTCCCAGGTTCGTCAGGTGCACGCGCACCTGATGCGTGCGCCCGGTCTCCAGCCGGGCACTGAGCAGGCTCGCGAACGGTCTGTGACCAGGGAGCGCGTACTCCTCGATCTTGCTGACGTAGGTGATCGCGCGACGCCCTTCTTTCGATTGGACGCTCATTTTTTTCCGGTCAGCCGGGTTTCTTCCGATCAGCGTATCGATCTTGAGTTCGTCTCCGCCTCCCGAGCGGAGCGCGGCGGGACTTCCGTAGCAAATAGCCCAGTACTGGCGCTCGATCTCATGCCTTGAAAAAACCTCGGCCAGGCCTTGATGAGCGCGATCCGTCTTCGTGATCACCAAGGCCCCGCTCGTGTCCTTGTCGATTCGATGCACGATGCCTGGGCGCAGGACTCCCCCGATCCCGCTCAGATCCTTGATGTGGTGAAGCAGGGCGTGGACCAAGGTTCCTTCGGACTGGGTCTCGGAGGGATGAACCGTGAGGCCTGGAGGCTTGTTCACCACGAGCAAATGATCGTCCTCGAACAGAATGTCCAGTTCCCTCTCCTCGGGCACCAGCTCCAGCGGTTTGGGCTCGGGGACCGTGACCTCGATCCGGCATCCTTCGGGAAGTTTCTGATTTGCGCGCAGGGGGGCTCCATCGGCAAGGACCCGGCCCTCTTCGATCAGTCGCTGCAGCTGGCTTCGGGAGATGCCCGTCGGATGCGACTCTCCTTGCCACTGGCCGAGCCCGCGCTCGATGGACAAGAGGATGCGCTTGTCCGCGCGCATGCTTTGATGGGCGGGGTCCTCGCTATCGGATCCGGTGATCCAGGTCCACTTCACTTGCCTTTATCCTGCTGAAATTGGGCGAAACGGGCCATGTAGGCCGCGACGACCCTTTCGTGGGGGAGTTTCAGGCTCTTTGAGATCTGCGTGACGAAGCCACGAAGATAGACCGCGGCCGGGAGCTTCGCGAAATTCTCTTCCTCGATGGCGTTGATGTAGGTTTTGGAGATCTTGGTGAACTCGGCCATCTCCTCGATGGAGACCCGGCTTGCTTCGCGCACCCGTCGGATGAACGGTCCCCGCCATTCGGTCTCCTGCGCGATCTCTCGAGCGATCTCCTCGGCGATCACCGTGGCGGAAGGGCCAGGCGCTTTCGGGGTTGGCGCGCTCTGCGGGCGATGCGAGCCCAAGGGCGCCGAGGCGGCGAATTGTCCGCGGGCCGAGGTGATCGGAGCTTCGGTGCTTCCGAAGACTTCCATGCCGCCGGCCGCCGCCGTCGATGGGGACGAGGCGGTAAAATCCGTGGCGGGAGGGATCAGCAGATCCGTGTCTCCAGGCGATTCCATGGGCGGAACGCGGTCGATCGATACGACGTTGTCGCATGCCAGGGCGTCGGGCTGGGATGGCAAGGGCTCCTCCAGGACCAGCAGCCCGTACTGGCGATCGTACTCGCGTCGCTTTTCGGGATTCGAGAGCACATGGTAGGCCTCCTCGATCCTCTGAAGCAGGGCCTCGGTCTCGCTTTCGTCCATGAGCGTGTATAGCGCGACGCTGTCGCGTTTGTAGGCGGACTTGGCGCGAAGGTAGGCGGCCCTGACCTCCTGGGGAGAAGCGTCCGGGCTGAGCTCGAGGAGGTCGTAGTAGGTAGGGGAATCGTTGAGAGTCATGCGCCGGCCTCGGTTCAGAAGAGCTCGTTCCGGTAGTGGCCGTGGCGCTTGAGCAGGTACTGGGTGATGCGCTCGAAACTGGAGACGAGCTTGGAGTTGGGGAACTCCTTCATGAGTGGCCTCTTGCGGCGCACGGCCTGCCAGACGGAGCTGTCGTAGTCCAGATAGCCGATGTAGTCCATTTCGATGCCGAAATATTTCTTGCAGACGGTCTTCACCGAGAACCCGATGTCCACGTCCGTCTGGGTCCGTGCCTGATTCACGATCAGTTTGGGCCTGAACTTCTCGATCTCCTCCTTGAGGCGCATCCCGGCCTCGGGGCTGACGCGATTGACCTCCTTGAAGAGGTCGGATGGAGTCTTGATCCCGTAAGAGTTCTTGCCGTCCAGCGCCGCCTGGATCAGGTGCTTGACCGAGGTCAGGCGAGGGGAGATGAGCAGCCTGCGGTAATAGGCGCTTTTGATGAAGCGGTAAGCGTTTTCGATCGAGGTCGGTTCCGGGAGAAGCGTGACCAAGGGGATGTCGGAGAAGAGGAAGAAATCCACCGTGTGCTGGCTTGAGCCAGCGCCGAGATCCAGGACCACGTAGTCGGCGTTCAGTTCGATCAGCTTTTGCAGGAGCTGGGTCTTTTGCGAGTTCTTGATGTCAGCCGTGCCGATCGCGTCTTGCGCGCCGCTGACGATCCCAAGGTTCGGGATCGGGGTGGGAGTGACGCATTTTTCGATCGAATCGACACGTCCCGAGAAGAAATCGCTGAGCGAAAGCTTAGGGACGTCCACTCCCAAGGTCGTGTGGAGGTTGGCCCCTCCCAGATCCAAGTCCACCGCGATCACCCGATTGCCCGCCCGCGCGAGAGAGATCGCGATGCTCGAAGCGATCAGGCTTTTTCCTACGCCGCCCTTGCCGCCTCCGATCGACCAGATCTGTTTGACCCGGCTGGTGTTGGGCATGGAGATGGATTGGAACGGGTTGTCGTCTTGGTCGAAAGGCTCGGGATGCGATTCGGGCTCGCTGATGGGCGTGACAGCCATCTCGAGCGAATCCTCGCTCAGACCTTGGGGGCCAGCTGCCTCGAAAGAAGGCACGGCGGATTCAGGCAATAGGGGATTGAGGGGGTCCTTTGGTCTGAAGTTTCCATCCATGGAAAAATCGATCCTTTTATTGAGGATTGAGCCCCTTGCTAACTGTGTCAAGGGAAACCTCTATTAGATTAAAACAGTTTAGTATAGCTGCGTAGAGATTTACGCGGAAATTCCGAGGGACTGGGAAGTCCTTTACCCAAAAGTCAGATGCCACAGGTCGGGTTCTCGGGAGATCCGGTTCAGGGACTTGATAAATCGATATAACTTGTGAGAATCTCAAATGAAATTATTCGAGAACTATTTGGATTCTATGCCTGTTTTTTGGGGATGATGGCATTTAGGTTGCTTATGTCTCCTTTATGTCACGCATAATGGGCCGTTGGTGTTGTTCAAAAGACACATCGTCCGCGTGAGTCGAGTTCAGTTCTAGAGAGAAGAGGATCGTCATGAAGCGTACTGCAGAAGCGAAGTTGAGCCATCCATTCGGCGCGGCCTTTCCCATTCGGTTGCATCTCCGTTCAGATCTGCATCTGGCAAGAAAAGTCTGGCACATGGGAATGGGGCTTCTGGTGGTCGCCGTTTATCTTTTGACGGACATGTCCCGGAGCACGGGCGTGATGATCCTGGGCTCGGTTCTCGGTCTCAATCTCCTGATCGAGACCCTTCGTCTTCGCAATCCTGCCTTGAACCAGAAGGTCCTGGCTTTCATGGGGCCGATCATGCGCAGCTGCGAAGTGAACCGATTCAGCGGTACCCCTTATTATGTTTCTGCCGCGCTATTAGCGATCGCGATCTTCCCGAAACCGATCGCGGCATTGAGCATTCTCTATCTGGCATTTGGAGATCCGATCGCTTCGCTTTTCGGCATCCTTTACGGGAGCAAGAGCATTCGCTTTGGGAATGGCAAGTCCTTGATCGGCAGCGCGGCTGGCGTGGCGGCTTGTGTCCTGGTCACTTTCGTGTTCTTGAGTGCCTATTCGCTTTCGTCTTTCGACCTGGTCGCGCTCGTAGTGGTGGGCGGTCTCGCTGGGGGATTGGCTGAGCTTCTGCCGCTGGAAGTGGACGATAACTTTTCGATCCCTATGGTTTCGGGCTGTGTTCTCTGGCTGGCCTTTATTGTGCTCGGCGTCTGAGCCCGAAAACTTCTATCATTAATTAAATAAGTTGAATCATGTAATTCTTAGTCAGCCGTCTAATTCTTAGACGGCTGGTCTTGCCTTAAACGATAGCAATCATTAGACTTTTCTGAGAACCTGTCTGGTACGCCCGTTGCTCTATCCCGGGTAGGTTGAATCACATGAAACTCAGGGGTCAGAAGAAAAATCGAAGTTTTTTCGAATACGTGGCGACCGCATCGGTGCTGGGCGCATTGTCGAGCCCTATGGCGTTTTCAGATGTCAAACAACTACGGCCGGTCTGGTCCCCCTCTCCGAACGCGAATCGTGCCAATCAAAGCTTCCTGATGGATTTCGAGCGGACTTCTCAATCACGGGAGGCCGAGTTCATCAACGGCCTGATTCAGCCTAAAACGGCGAGTGAGCTTCGCCAGGCCTACGATGACCGATTCCGTGAATTCGAGCTGCGCCGCCGGTTCGGGCTGACCGCTCCGAAAAACGAGCGCTCCCATAACGATGAGATGGCGAAATTCGTCCGCGAGGTCTTCGGTCGCGTTCGCCATGAACGCGTGCAAAAGGAAGTGAAGACGGTCAAAAACAGAGCCGAGAAGGCTCCCGAGCTTCAGCCGATCCGGCGGCCCCTGATCGTCGCAATGGTTCTGGCGGGCTTGTATTCGGGCCAGCCGATCGAGCTGGGTAGCGAAGAGGACCAGTTTCTCCTTCAGGCGCAGACGAATGTTCCGGATCAGACCGGACGATTTCGTCTGATGAACCCGGTTCTCAATACGGAGTTCGAATTTACGGGCAAGGCCCTGGAGAGCCGCGATCCATTCGCTTCCGAGCCAGAAAACCCGGATCACCGCAAGGAACGCTACTTGTTGACGTTCTCCAGGCCGCTTCCTGTTTTCCAGCTGACCAGCGGGCTGTCTTACGGCAGCACCACGGCCAATGTCACGGCATCCTTGAGCAAGCAGTTGTCCGACCATCTCACCCTGGTCTTGGGGACGACTAAGAGCACCCGCTATCAAGGCCCGACCGAAGAATCGGTCCGTTTCAATTACGATCTCAGGTTCTAGATCGGATCTTAGGTAATCGATTGGGCTTCAGCGCTCGAACTCGACGATGGTCGCGCCCGTGCCTCCACGCCCTGGGCCGCCGTCGCGGACCTCTTTCACGTAAGGCAGCTCGGAGAGCAGTTTGCGGGCTCCTTCGCGCAAAGCTCCTGATCCCAGCCCATGGACGATGGTGATCTCGGCGTAGGCGCCGCTTCGAAAGGCCTGATCCAGGTAC